>CAZQMG010000061.1:0-9968 GCA_964594375.1 uncultured Clostridia bacterium
GGAAGATATCGAAGAAAATATGGAGATTCCAATTTATGACGTGCCTGCTAAGCTGGAGGCCTGATACCTCAAGCCAAAACTCAGTACTTATCAATCTGGTTGCGGAGATAGTGTGTCAGAAATGAACAAAGATTTGAAAACGCATATTCACACAGGATAGGCTGTCTATTCTCCCAAATGTCTGATGAGACCGTATTTTCGAGGAACAACAAGGTCCGCTTTGTGTGCCGGATCACTTTCTTTTATCCGATAGTCAATGTCCATCACTTCGATGAATTCGGCAGTATATTCCTTCAATATACAGGGATGTTCAATTATTTTCTTATCCCCAAGTATCTCCAGAACTACTTTCTTGCCAATATGGCGTTCGAGTAAAGGCTCATAGGCGGTTCCCGCAGCAGGAGTAAGTTCCTACTGGAGCTGGGAGAGATGCCGATCCTGACCGGCCAGTATTCTTCCGCCGGCACCGCTTTTCTTCACCTGACCCACAAAAAGATTCACTACTTCAATTACTGAATTTCTGAAGGTATTAAGGAAATTTCGAATTTTCCTTTGCAGTCTCCTTAAGGGACTCGGATGATAGGTTTTTTCTAATTCCTTCTTTCTTCTTTGTTTTGCTTCATCGCTCAGTCTATTATGATAACGAATCAAGGCTTTAATGGTAGGATACTCTTGTTTGTATACAATATAGCTGGTCTTTTCATGCCCTTGGACGTCTTTATGGGGCTGAAGGTATACCAACTCAAGACCTGTACTTTCTACTCTGAGTCTTCCCCAGATGAGTTTACCCGTTATATCCTGGAGGGTGACCAGGTTTCGAGAAAAATCTTTTAAGCAACGGTCCTTGCTTCTTCCTCTGACGAAGGCAGCGACCATGGTAACGACGACAATAAAGATGATGGTTATGGCGAAGGCGTTAAGCATAGGACCCTCACGAGTTCACCCGCTAAGTTTTAGGTGACGAAATTATATAAGAAATTCATCTTTTGTTAAATTCGGAAAAAACAATGTTTTTGGTGACTAAAGACTTCTCGATGACGTGGTAGAGAGGGGCATTCAGCTAAATCTCAGCACTTGTCAAATCTGGTTTATAAGAGTCTGATACAAGAGCTAGTCTAGCAGAAGGGACTTGGTCGTCAACTAGCGCTCGAAATCTTAGATCCTTTCGTTGACAAGGACATCTTTTGAGCTAAGATGAAAACTGCAGAGAAAAAGGGAAATGAAAACTCAAAGAGATCCTGTAGCAGCAATGTCTCTTAAAGTAAAGAATGGCGATAACCTGTCCCAAATGTAAGCAGCAATATGATGTTACCCTCTTTGAGTTCGACAATGTAGTTAAATGTGACTGTGGAGCAAGAATAAGGCTTGATCCAGTAAAGGGAATAGTTTTGCAAAGCCAAAGTCTACAAGATTAGGAGGAGGTGCACAATGGCTGTTTCTTTTATTCCAGGATCTGAAAGTATTCATAGAATCAAAAACTTTATCCATAAAGATACTTTGTAAGGGGAGGATGATCCTCTGGTAGTTCTCATGAGTTTATGTTGTAGTCGCAATATCACCTACCAAAATAAAAAGAAGTGGATAGAACAAATCCCCCGATGTCCTTCGGGGGAGCAAGCAATAATTCTTTTAGAAACATATAGCACACCTAGACCGTTCACCGAAGGCTCACAGGTACTTAGGATCGCCTTCTAGGCAGTACGTGTGGTTAGATTTTCCACTCGTCCTCACCTGCCAGGCGATTGATTTCTTAGGTTTCTTTTTCTAAATTTATGCACTGAATTTGGGAAGTATAAATATTTCACTTTTGGCTTGTCTCCCCGAACTGGACAAGTTTCGCAACTTTTTGCTCACCTGGGGAGATGGCTCCTGCCGTCCGGGCATTTATTGCAGTCAGAGCCTAGCCCAGCCATCCCTGTTTTTGTTTGATTTCCCCAATTCGGATTCAGATAATAGAGACCCCAAGGGGAGCAGTATCACTCAGCCAGCCAGACAAATATAGATAACTGACACATCCGATATGTCATATTTCAAAAACTCGGGAGGCATAATCGGTTGGACAGTCCAGCGAGTAACAAATCTTAGCACTTGTCAATCTGGTTTTTGCAGGCGATTCAGGTGCACAGGATTGGGTTTTCACTGTATTAGCGTTCGAAACCTGATGATGTGAATGGTAACCGCGATAGCTATGAGAACTAGAATAACTCTAACTAAAGCAATATCAATTACGAAGACAGTTGAATATCCTATTGTTGCCCATAGAAGGACGATAGAGAATGCCTTTATTCTCAAGGGGAGGGCTTTTCTCTCTCGATAATTCTTAATATAATTACCGAACCACCTATTACCTACAAGCCAATTGTAGAATCTTTCTGAACCTCTGGCGTAGCACGCGGCAGCGAGCAACAGAAAAGGAGTAGTAGGTAAAAGAGGCAAGAATATCCCGAGGGTTCCAAGTCCCACAAAAAGAGTCCCTGCACCGATCCATACCCGTCCAATTAGACTACTTGACGTCCCATTTGTGCGGGTACAACTCTTCCACCGTTGTCTCGATCTACTTGTCTTCATATCAAAGTAAGCTACCAAATCTCTACTGTGACGTTTTCTTAACCCGTTCCTCCTGTGTCATTTCAGCCAGACCTCTCACCTCCTCCAAGTCCAGGGAGAGCCCCCTGGCTACACGGCTACCGTAGTCGGGATCCACTCTATAGAAGAGTGCTGTTTGGCGAAGTTGGATGCGCTGCTTCGCACGACCCAGGTGGTCCACGATGTTACCAATGAGGCGACTCCGACTTTCCTCGCTCATCACCCGGCCATACAGCTCCCGAGGTTGCGCAAAATCGTCATTGGGATGAGAGTAGCGGTAGCGCCTTGTTTTTCCGGATACCTTAAGTGCTGGGTAGGCTGGCTCGGGATAAGGATTCGGACCATCAAAGGTATTCGGATAGTAGTTTGGATGGCTCCCGGCATTACCGTCGCAGCGCATGAATCCGTCACGCTGGTAGTTGTTCACCTTGACTCCTTTGGCTGAGTTTACCGGAAGCAGATGGTAGTTGGGCCCCAGGCGGTGCCGATGCGCATCGGGATAGCTGAAGATGCGTCCTTGCAGCATCTTATCCGGCGAAGGAGCCATTCCTGGTACAAGGTTACCCGGCGAGAAGGCGGCCTGTTCGACCTCGGCAAAATAATTCTCAGGGTTACGATCCAGGACCATACGACCAACCGGTTTTAGGGGTGCATCGCCATGTGGCCAGACTTTGGTCACGTCAAAGGAGTCAAAACGGTACTTCTCTACCTCTTCTGGAGTCATAACCTGTATATACACTCTCCACGCTGGGTACTCTCCCCGCGCGATCGCCTCGTACAAGTCGCCAGTGGCATGGTCCGGATCCTCCCCACACATACGTCGGGCTTCTTCCCGAGTGAAGTTCTGAATCCCTTGTTCGGTCTGGAAGTGTATCTTTACCCAAAAACATTCACCCCTCTCATTGTACCACATGAACGTGTGTCCACTATAGCCGTTCATGTAGCGGTAGCTCTTGGGTGTGCCCCGGTCAGAGAAAAGTATCGTCACCTGGTGAATTGACTCCGCGGTCAGTGAGAGGAAATCCCAGAACATATCTTGATTCTTGAGGTTAGTAGCTGGGTCACGTTTCTGGGTGTGGATGAAGTCAGGAAATTTCAGTGGGTCACGGATGAAGAAGACCGGAGTGTTGTTTCCTACGAAGTCATAGTTTCCTTCCTCTGTATAGAACTTGACGGCAAAACCTCGCGGGTCGCGCTCGGCATCAGATGATCCTTTCTCTCCACCCACCGTAGAGAAACGCACAAAAACCTCGGTACGCTTGCCCAGCTCAGAGAGAAATTTGGCCTTGGTATACTCGGTCACATCATCGGTAACCTCAAAGAAACCACCAGCACCTGCCCCTTTCGCATGGACGACACGCTCCGGAATGCGTTCACGGTCAAAGTGAGCTAGCTTCTCGACGAGATGGACATCCTGGAGCAGGGCAGGCCCCGGGCTCCCAGCGGTCATGGTGTTTTGATCGTCGTGAACGGGTGCGCCAAAATTGCCAGTGAAAACCTTCTTCTTCTTTTCTTGCATTGAAAACCTCCTTCTCAAGAATTGTGTTGACGTACTACCCCGTAGAACTAATCAAACCTTATAGAAAAGGCAAGGATTGTCAACCATCCCAAAGAGCTCACCCCAGAAGCAGTGGCTTTGCCATCCCTCAGTTCGTTCTTGACACTCCCTATAGTAAGGTTCCCCTTAACTATCAGTATATCAAGGGTCGACAAGGCGATTGTGTTATACTGGAGACGTTCTCCGGAAAAATATGGTCGGAACCAAACCCGGTGACCTCACCATCCTCTTCAATCTTTGAATGCTCTCGAATGACTTCTGCGAGTTGTTCGCTCTCTTCAACGTAGTCTTCCGGTGGACTGATGATGGGCCAGGTCCCCGCACTGGACGATGTTGATAAGAAATGACAAGCCTTAATAATTTCTTAAAGAGTTGGAATATCTACTAATTTTACCTGAAAAATGTAAATACCCAGGAGTAGAAAGGAAAAAGGAGAAATATTGGGCGTTAGCTAGGCCGTCAATACCTCCAGATGAATGAATATACCGTTCTATAGGCGCGCTCGATCAAGATCATCTAACTTAGCTTCAATATTTGATTTAAATATTTTGTATTTTCCCTCTCTCAAATTTTGAAAGAAAAGATCGTAACTCGAGGGAGAAAGGAACTTAAAATAGTATTTATATTCGGATTGTAGTTGATTTAGCCGATCGAAATGCTGTCTTGCATATCTAAGTTTTGCCTTGTTTTCATTTGATATATCAGTATCTGCCTTTATCTCTATCACTAATATATCTCCTCCAATTCTTACAAAGAAATCCGGATTGAAACTTCCCTGTTTTGGGTGTTCTCCTTTCCTCCAAGAATAATCAACTTTGTAGAATCCTACGTCTAGAGATTTTATCCAGGCGTCTATTTTCTTGGCATTTTCTTCGCTAACCAATCTCCTAATAAAATCTCTCTCCGGTTTGTGTGAGGCAAAAACAATGTTTAATGGGGTCTTAAAATTGAAAGTGTTTCCGACTTTTATTAACGAAGCACTGTGCAATTGTCCGTCCCCAAACATCCCAATAATTTCTTTCAATAGCTTTTTGTCGTCATCCTCTCCATTTATCGAAGAATAGTCATCGTAGAAGATACTACTTTCTCTTCTCAAAGTTCCAAGTCCTAAACTATTTTTCTTAATATCTGCTGTATTAACCACAAACAGATTCTCAGACTCGATTTTGTATCTGAGACTCTTGCTCCCTTTCCTTTTTACTACCCCAAATGCTTGTAATATCTTCTGCCTATTTTCCTGACTAATTAAATTCCCTTTCTCGCCTATTTTTCTAAGAGAGTTCTTCGCAATTACCAAGACCTTATCGAAAGGATAATCGTGTGCATAACTCGTGCCTTCATCCATATCCCAACTCTTATATCTACTATGAACAACTTGAGCCACATCTTCAGTAGTATACATTGTGAACTCAATAAGAGTTCTCTTTGTATGTCTTTTCTCCGTGACTACTCGTTCATAGATGGTTTCTTCTTCTATCTGCGGTGCCTGACTGCTCAAATAGATAAATCCTTTCCTGAAATCATACTCCGATACCATTGGAGTCTCTATAATTTCAGGTTTTTTGTCGTACTTTATGTGGTGAAGTTTAAAATTGTACTCCTTATCCTTGAGTATAACATAACTACGAATCCTCTTTTCTATCTCAAGAACTTCGTTGACCAGATGCTTGATACTGCTTGACCACCTATCGTGGTTGAATACAGTGACAACAGGTTGTTCCCCTTTATATTCTGGTGGTATTCTTAAACCTCTCCCAAGCACCTGTGCAATGAGCAGTTTAGAATTAAAAGCTCTTTCCTCATGGGGAACAATCTGACATACATTCTGTACATCCCATCCTTCAGAAAGCATGCTAACCGATGTAATCCACTCAATTGGATTATTTCCATCGTCAACATTCTTAAGTTTGGCTATATTATCCTTATGCTCATTTGCCGAGGTTACTATCAAAACTTTATTTGAGGCAGCTTCTTTGCTCACGTCTTCTTTCTCCGCTATGAACTCGATTAAATCTTCTGTCAGTCTTTTACAAGCACTAATATTTTTGGTAACTAAAATAGTAAGGGGTTTAATCAATCGATATTTCACCGTTTTATTTTCGGTGTGATTATCATAAATTTTCTGGAACTTTTCCTCTTTTGAATGGGAAATATCTTCAGCAATATAATCGATCGTTTTTACAAACCTGTTCTCTATCGAATCTCTCAAAGAGAAACGATAAATCACATCAGCAAAGTAATCATTACCAATATAGCACGTGCCTGAATCACCAACTATGTATCTGAAATTGTATCTAGGATTAAGCAGAAATTCTTTCCATTTCTTTATAGCTTCGTCACGAGCAGTAGGATTAGCCATGTGGTGAACTTCATCGTTTAATACCAGTGTCCTTTCGCCTTTGCCAATAAGACTATCTTCTATGGCGGATTTGGTTCGCTCGTAAGTAGCATGGATATTTTCTATGCAAATATCACCTTTTCTTATGGTCTGAGTAGCATTAATGATTCTCGGATTTAGAATTTCTGCAGAATCTGGGAGTAAATCCTTTAAAATTCCGTCGGCTGATAAAGAACGGAATTTTTCTGTGAGACCTGTTTCTATTGTATTAGAAGGGCACAGAACCAGTGCTTGATCTATGACTCCCTCGGCAAGCATAATCCGAGCAATTCCATAAAGAACATAGCTTTTTCCAGTAGCAGTAGCCAAATCAATCGTGCAAGAAAGTTTATCCGGCAATTGTAAATGTTTATAAAAATCTTCTAAAGACCCATATCTTTCCTGTAGAACTGGATTTTGATGATAATTCTCTTCCGCTAATTCTTTAAGGTTATTATATTGACCTCCCAGAAGATACCGCAGGGTAACCCTTACAACCTCTTTCTGATATTCCCTCTCTCCGCACAAAGCATCCAGGAAAGGCTCATACTTATTTATATCAAACTTTTCGGGGTCAATATTTGGAGAAACCTTAAGAATAAGGTCTTGATTTTTGAAGATTTTTTTATTGAGCATGACTAATCTCTTCATTTATATCAAAATGGAATTCCTTCATCATCTTTCTTATCCTCATCATCTAATTTTACTTCTTTTATTGCGTTCGCATCAATCTTCTGTAAATGTTGCTTTACCAAAAAATTTATAAGAACGCCAGAAAGATTAAGAGCAAGTTCAGCAAGGTCTGGCGGGACTATATTCATTGAAGGACCTCGACCATGCCCCACGCCAAGCTCTTCATTCCTAATTATAGCTACACACCGTAAAATATTCTCTTCAAATGCTTTTTGACAGCGCTTTGAAAATAACCAGGCCATATTAAATTCTCCTACAAGTAATAAAGTCTTTACGACTTTTCACTTCCCTCTTCTCATTCCCAAAAATATCAATATAAATTATCATAATCTGAGTACCTATCCTATCTGCATCGAATTGGACTTCCCAGTTGTTCTTTTTTAAATCCTCGGCATAAAAGACATCATCAAAATTAAATATGTCGTCATAATAATTATAGTCTATCATCACCATAGAAAGAGTTTCTCTGTTCTCAAACTTAAGAGGTTTCTTTGATAAAATATCACTCTTGAATTTCCTGATTTTGATTACTGCTTCTTTCCCACTTTCGTTCAATTCCATCTGCTTTTTCTTTGCCTTATCAATAAAGTATCCACACTCTACATCAGGTATTTGAATAAAATCGAATCCCACAGCATCAATGGTATCATTAACATCTGCTTCTCTAATTGGTTGCTTGATGTGAGTGAATCCTTTACGGTGGAGTTCATCAATTATGGAATACGGGATCCTTAAGGCAAAATATTTTGTCTTGCCTTTCTCAATATAATCCTCAAAAAACATAACCGACGCTGCTGGAGCAATAATGAACAATTTATACCCTACTTTATCGCCGAGGATTTTATGAAGATCATCGATAAATCCTCTATCCAAGATCACATCCTTGTGCTTTTTATAGTTGAAGACCATAACGGAATCTTGTCCAAGATAGCCATCTAGTTCTACTCCAGCGATTCTATGCTTTTCATTACGACACTGGAAGAGCTTAAGTACAAATTCTCTGTATTTATCCCAAGGCAAACCTTTAACCATTTTATAGTCATATAGTCCAGCGTTATGAAGGGTGAAAGGTTTTGGTTTTAAGGGTTTTCCACGGTTTCCAATTTCTTCTCTTAAATTGAGCAATCTCTTTTGCATTGTGTAAATGGCAAGTTTGCCACAATCAACCATTATCCATCTTCTACCAAGTTTTTCTGCTACTGCTCCGGTTGTGCCTGAACCTGCGAAAGTATCAAGAATTAAGTCACCTGGTTCAGAAGAGGCATTAATGATGCGTTCAAGTAAGGCTTCAGGTTTTTGGGTAGGGTAGCTTACTATCTCTTTGGGACTCCTATTTAAATTACCAATATCTGTCCAAATATTGTCTACCTGTTTCCCTTTTTGAAGTCTCTCTTTAAGATAATATTTTTCACGAATCGTTTTGTCAGTAATATATAACCTACTGTCGTTCTCAAGCTGCTGCAATTTATCTTTCGTCATGCGCCATCCCTTGGATGGACATTTCCACGCCCTCCCTTGATTATCTATATAATCATAGGAAGTTCCAGGTGTCGGTCCTGCAACTTTTTGCAGGCTGACGGTTGCATAACGTCCTCTTCCATCGTCATCGTCTTTACTAAATTGCTTAATATCTTTTTTTGTAAGGTCCATCCTCATAGGGTTAAAAAGATAATTATCCGTTTTTACATACCAGAAAATCATGTCCGCGTTCTGGGGGATATTTCTCGATATAGTTTTACCAGCAAATGTTCTTCTCCAAATTACCTCATTTTTGAAATTATGCTCTCCAAAGATTTCGTCCATTAAATTCTTAACATAATGGGCTTTCTTCCAATCCAAATGCACATAAATACTTCCATCATCTGCCAGGAGCTCCCTCAAAAAGACAAGTCTTTTTCTCAGAAATTCTAAGAACTGTGCACCTATGATCTTGTCCTGATAAGCCTTTTGATCCTGACTTCCTCTAAATTCTTGTCTTGTAGCAAAAGGAGGATCGATATAAATCAACCTCACCTTTCCTCTTCCTGTGTTTCTATCATAAACCTCTGGGTCATCCATTAAGGCTTTAAGAACCTGGAGATTATCGCCGAATATCACTTTATTGGTCCAACCTCCACCTCCATTACCGAAAGTTTTTACGGGTTGCAGAGGAACTGCCATGGTATCTGCGAGTATGTCCTCCTCTCGTTCTTTGCCATCATAGGTGAGTTCATATTCCTTCTTTGTTTCAAAAGGAATAACATATCTATAACTCTCAGGAAGGGGCTTACCTTCCTCTAAGTATTTGGCTAAGAACTCGATCTCTTCTTTGTTTAATCTATTCATAAACTATTTCTCTTTTCTCGGCAATTTCTCGGCAACAGGTTAAGCCAACACATAATACCTGCCTTTCTGAGGTCCTACAGGTTTGATTAAATCCAGCTTCACCAATTCATTCAAATGACCCCGTGCTGTTCGTTCAGAGACATTAAACATATTCTGATATTCTTTAGTGGTTATTCTCAAATTTGTTTGTAAATGCTTCAAAGTCTTTCTCTGCCTTTCGTTCAAGAATATCTGTCCCTTTTTCTCTTTTGCCCTTCTATCAAAACTTAGTTCTAAGACCGCATCTTTAACCCGACTCATACTAACGGCAACACCCTCACAGAAATACTCTAGCCAGAGTGTTATATCCAATGTCTTTTGATTTACTGTTTGCAGTGCAGCATAATATCTCCCTCTATCTTCATTGTAATAATCGTCAAGGGCAAAGAA
>CAZQMG010000062.1:0-7876 GCA_964594375.1 uncultured Clostridia bacterium
CCATTACTTATTTAAACTTCCGACATATCTTTTACAAATAAGTTTAAATAAAGTTTAATGTTTGTCAAACTACATCTTGACCAGAAAAAGATAGATTTTGAATAGCCTCTTTTTCATTATGAAAAAGAGCACAGCAACAAGTTTTACTGTCAAACCTGGGTTTCATGAGGTTTATGCATGGTGCGTGGAATAGGTATTGTGGCATAAGTCATAATAAGCTGAAAAGGTTATGAGAATCATTTGGTCAAGGTCATTCAATTTTGCGGAGATTATAGGGCGTGATTGAGTTCCCCTGGAAGGTGTAAACTGATATTGGTCAATTTAAGGGTATGGTGAAGATGAAGTTAGCCCATTGTCCTTCTTGAGACTCAGCCCATATTTCCCCCTCTTGTTTTTGGATAATTTCTTTAGTAACAAAAAGACCTAATCCACTTCCTTGTTCTTTTCTTAATTCTCCCCCGCTGAGGCGGGCAAACTTGGTAAAAAGTTGGTCTCTCTTATTCTTGGGAATTCCCTCACCTTTGTTCCACACATTCACCTGTAACTCATTTTCTTGTCTGAGAGCACCTATTTTGATCTTGCCTTTTTCTCTTCCGTATTTTATGGCATTACTCAAAAGATTTTCCATTACTATTTTCAGGAGGTCGGGATCTGCTATGACTTTAAGAGAACCAGGGACATCTACTTCCAGAAGTATACCTCGTGCTTCAAATTGACCTTTAAATTCATCTAAAACGGGCTCCAAAATGTCTTTTTTAAATTCGAGCTTCTGTCTGTTAACTTTTAACTCTTCTTTCTCTATTCGACTCAGATCAAGGTAATTCTTTATCATATCGCTAAGTCTTTCAGAGTTTCGCAACAGCACATCCACCATGGTTTTCTGTTCTTTGTCCAGCGTTCCTGTCATTCCTCGGTTGAGATTATAAGCACTACTCAGTATGATACCGAGTCTATTCTTGATTTCATGAGTTACAAAACCAAGTATTTCCATGTAGTGGTGATTTATCTGCCTCAAATCATCGTTTGCTTTTTGTAATTCTACCTCCCTTTTGTATAGAACAGCAGTCATTCGGTTGAAATTTCGTATTAACTCTTCAATTTCTAAATATGGTAGTTTCTCAGCTTGAGGATATTGCCCCTCTTTCTCTAAAATATCACGCATTTCTCCTCTTGCAATACGATTAGTTGTTTCGACTAGCCTCCTTATGGGTTTAGAAAGTCCTCGAGATAAAAGATAAGAAAGAATAAGGACACCAACAATACCCCCAAATAGTATGGGCAGAAAACGGAGAAAGATTCCGTTTCTGATGTCAACATATTTATCCTCCAGAACCCCTACATACAACATCCCTATTATCTTGTTGTCAGGGGCATATATCGGTTCGTAGGCTGATATATACCAGTTATTGACTACAAAAGCTCTATCCAGCCACGTTTTTCTATTCTCCAGAACCTTTTCATAGACTTCTCTCGAAACACGCGTTCCAATAGCTCGAGAACCATTTTTTTCTTTTACATTAGTGGTTATTCGTACATCCCATTGAAAAATAGTTACGG
This sequence comes from uncultured Clostridia bacterium, assembly GCA_964594375.1. Lineage (GTDB taxonomy): Bacteria > Aerophobota > Aerophobia > Aerophobales > AE-B3A > AE-B3A. Next base: position 1,558 of record CAZQMG010000062.1, read on the forward strand.
TTCCGAATGGTTTCCCTTTGTATTCTTTCTCTTCAAAGACCATATCTCTTACATAATCAACTAACTGATAGTTTCTGTTTAATAAAGTTCCTCCATACAAAACGCCTATTATTTTGCTATTTTTTGTCCATATAGGCACAGCAGCCATAAGTGCCATGCCTGAGGTTTCCGCTTTTTCGGAATGAGGTTTGGCTTGAGGAGTGGGCATGAATTGAATATATGCTTGCTGAAGTAAGTCTTCTCCCTCCATCTTCAAAGCCTGGGAAGGTATTATTGCGATGCCTGATGGACTTTTTCCCTGCAGGGCTCCTGATACAATCCCATTTGAGAAAGAAAAGTCCCCCTTGTTGTATGGAAAACGGGTTCGGAGTATGACTTTCCCCTTCTCATTACATAAGGTAAGAAAATCAAAACCAGAATCAACTCTTTTTTTCTCAAGCCAGGCTCTTACATCAGCGGGAATAGGTTGGGATTTTTCGAGAGGATCTATTAGCCTCTGTTTCTCTGCCACAAGCTCCAGAGTAATTACTGATTTTTCTATCTCCTTATCCAGAAACTTGTGGGCCACTCGCAAATCAATGGCAACTCTGTTTTTTGTTTCGTTAAGAACAATCTGAGAGGTATGCAGAGATACAAGTATAGCAAGAGCTCCTACCAACACGAGAACCAGCGTGAAGTAGCAAAAGATCTTTCGCTGAAATGATAATTTAGCCATTACTATAAACTCATTTTTTTTCTTCTGCCAAGTACTTTTGCTATTTTCTCTACTAGTTCGTCTGGAGACACAGGTTTTTCCAGGAACTCGGTCACAGGCAACCACTCCTTATCAGGTTCTATCTCCCCCTCGATATCCATATTTTCTTTTATGGCTGTTAGCAATATTATCGGTGTGTCCCGAGTTTCTTGGTGCTCTCTGAGTTCTCGGGAGACGTCAAACCCCTCGGTTTTTTTTTTCAGCATCACGTCCAATATTATAATATCTGGTTTTTCCTGAAGAGCCTTCTCCAGAGCTTCTGTTCCATCGTAGGCAGCCACTACCTTATATCCCTTCTTCTCCAAAGTTACCTTGTTGACCTTTACAAAATCAACTTCATCATCAACTAGCAGTACTTTTTTTTCCATGTTCCTCTCTTCTTTTTTAATATTTGGACGGTTGCCACCTATTCACTTGCTTGATCGGTGGACTATCCTCTTCATCTTGCGAGTCGTCATCAAGAATACTTAATTTCCTGTAGATGACTGAATAGTATAGAAATTTCCTTTTTGGACATATATCTGCGAAAATTTGCGTCCTAATTAAGTTGAGCCATGGGCTATGTTTTGAATTTACTATGAGCTAATTCTTTTGTTTTGGTTTTATCAGCTATGAGCTAACTTGGAACGCTGATTATTAACGATATAGTAGGTGATAACTTCAAGTTGCGAGGTGAAATCAGCATTTTTTAGTTTGACATAAGAGGGAACAACCACTCTACTGGAAGAAAAATTAAGAATACCTTTTATCCCGCTTATAACAAGAAGGTCTGCTGATTCTTGTGCTGCCTCAGCCGGAGCAGCAATCATTCCTATTTGAATTTTCTGTTCTCTTATTATTTTGGGCATCTGGTAAGGATGGTATACCTTCATACCGGCTACTCTCTTACCAATCTTATCTGGATTTACATCAAATCCGACCTGGATATGGAAACTACTTTTTTCAGAACCAAAGTTGTTTAATAGGGCCCTCCCTAGTTTACCAACACCCACCAGTGCCATGGGCCAGACTCTATCGAGACCTAATACTTTTGAGATCTCCTCTCGCAACCTTCCTACTCTGTACCCCTTACGTGGCGTTCCAAATTGCCCAAAATAAGAGAGGTCTTTTCTTACCCTTGCGCCTGATGTTCCTACCAGTTCAGCAAGTCGGTCAGAAGATATCCTTGCCTCTTTGCTCATTCCCTTGAGATATTTAAGACAAAGGGAAAGGCGGATAGTCACATTTTCTGAGGCTTTTTCTCTAGGCATAGCCTAAACCTCTATCAGATTATTCAGTGGGAGTCATGCCTTCTTTACATCCCTAATTCCTAAGCACATATCAGATACTTCTATTCTATATAAATGTAGATTTGTTGGCAAACATATCTGGGGTTGTTATTGAGAAAATAAATGAAAACCTTAATTGTCAAGAGTTTGATTGAGGTATAACTTCAAGTTGCGAGGTGAAATCAGCATTTTTTAGTTTGACATAAGAGGGAACAACCACTCTACTGGAAGAAAAATTAAGAATACCTTTTATCCCGCTTATAACAAGAAGGTCTGCTGATTCTTGTGCTGTCTCAGCCGGAGCAGCAATCATTCCTATTTGAATTTTCTGTTCTCTTATTATTTTAGGCATCTGGTAAGGATGATATACCTTTACACCGATTATTTTCTTGCCAATCTTATCTGGATTTACATCAAATCCTACTATATGGAACCCATTCTTCTCAAAAGCAAGATTGCTTGACATAGCTATTCCTTGTTTCCCAACACCCACCAGTGCTATAGACCACCTCCTTCCACGACTCTCTTTACCATATATGTAATAGTAAAGCATACTAACGAAGAAGACTCCACCCACGATATTTCCCAGGGTTACCGGCAACAAGTTGTTCAGCAAAAACATCCTCCAGCTAATCTCATTTGTAATAAACATGCCGGCAGGGATAAAAAACATATTGGCAACACTATGTTCAAATCCCAAGACAACGAAAGCCATGATAGGAAATTGGATTGCGAAGATCTTACCTATTATATCATCACTTCCTGATGCTAACCAAAGGGCTAAGCAGACCAGCCAATTGCATCCTACTCCACGTAAGAATGCTTGAGTAAAGCCAAGTCCGCATTTTGCCCGAGCGATCTCAGTGATATAACTCATCCAGGGATTTTTAAGTAACAGCCCAGTGCCAATACCTAGAAAATAGGCAACGAAGATTCCTCCAATAAAATTACCTATATAGGAACCAGTCCAGTTTTTTATCAAGCCTCTCCAGCTACTTCTCTTATTTAGACAAGCAATTATAGGATACATACAATTTCCAGTGAAGAGTTCTGCGCCGCCGATAACCACGAGCATCAGGCCAACTGGAAAAACAGCACCAAAGACAAGTTTCTGTAAACCTGGCAACTCTCTTGGCCATGGATCTCCAGCGGCAGCGATCACTGCTAAGAATCCTCCAAAGGCAATGTAGGCACCTGCGAGAAAACCCAAAACTAGTATCTTGTTCCAGGCTATTTCTGTTTTTCCCTGGCCCACAGCAGATACTGTTTCCATAATAGCAGGTGGTGTTTTATAGGGCATCGTTTAAGCTCCTTTTTCTGTAATTACCATTTTTCTTGCTGGAGACGGCAATTTAGCCAGGTTTTTTGTTTTTCAGTTAACTCCCCGGTAATTTTCTCAATAGATTTGATATCTCCGCTGGCTAAAGCCGCATAGTCTTCAGCAGCTAGATCAAACTTGTTGAGGACTTGATCTGGATCTTCTGCCAACTGAGCCAGGATTTTATCGTCTCCTGCTGCCAATTCTAATACTTTTAGGACCTCTGCCTTATGTCTACGTCTACTGTCCAGGTGGAACAAAAGCCGGAACCGGTGCCGACCCCCCATTGTTAATTTCTTACCAATGTACTTTTTGGGGTGCTCAACATCTCTCGTTTCAAATGCTTTATGTTGAGCAGCAGCTAGATTTATTTTTTTGAGTATCGTAGAGAGAACCTTTTCTAAGTCATCTGACATCTCATCCACTCGAGGGTTTTTTAATGCGCTCTCTTTAGGCATTTTTTGTCGCCTCCTCATGTGTTATTTTATGAGCCAGGAGTAAATACCGCTTTTATCTAGTAAACTATGTTTTGGTATTTAAAGTCAATAAATTAAGGCCAACTTGCAGATTTCTCTCGCAAAATGAGTCAATGGAACTCTTAAATTCATCAATATTGTGACATTTCTCACGAAGTATCTGCTTTAGATACGAGCCGTAATGAATGATATATTAAGTATTTATATATCTCACGCTATCTAATTGAGAGTTTACTCACAAATTATTATAATACAAAAAATTCTTTTGTCAAGGGAGAGATATAAGGTGATATATGGTCAGAGATATTATTTGAATGGCTTATGTCTCTGATTCAAAAACTGGGGGATGGCAAGAGAAGACAGGATAAAATTTTTGTGTGAAGGTTAATTAAAAATGGCTCTAAAAATCGTGAGAATTTTCGACACCTTCATTCCATACCACGTTTGAATAAGTGAAGAATCTCTTTTCTTGTTGCTGAAACAGGATTAGCCTCTATTGGCCCCTTCATTGCCGCAAAACTACTTTCAACCATTCCTTCCAGGTCCTTTTCGTCAACCCCGAGATTTTGGAGGGTCACATTGAGTTTAAGCTTTTTCAGAAGCCTCTCGACAGCATCCACGCTTTTGAAAGCTTCTTTCTTAGTAGAAGATATAATTCTTCCTCCGGCCATCTTAGCAATTTCACAGTGTTTTTCTATTACCTCCTCATCTCCTCTATCAATATTGAATCGCATGATTTGGGGAGTCAAGGCAGCAAGGACCAGGCCATGTTCGGCTTTGGGGTAGAAGGCACTTACCGCATGACTTAGAGCGTGGGGAAGGATTACTCTAGAGGTAGTTAAAGCCCATCCGGCAAGAATATCTGCCAGGGCCATTGCTTCTCTTGTCTTGATATTATTTCCTTCATTGTAGGCTTGAGGCAAATAATTGAAGACGAGCTGCATGGCTTTTAAGCAATGGAGTCCGGTAAGTGAGTTACTTTCCTTGGAGACAAAACATTCCATTACATGAGACAAGACGTCAAAACCTGTTCTTGCTGTCAGACTGGGAGGCATGGAGCATAATATGTCAAGGTCGGTCAGGGAAAGCCTGGGATATATAAAAGGACTCATTATTCCGGTTTTCTCTCTGGTTTTTTCATTAGTAACTACCGCAAACCTGTTTACATGACTGCCGGTTCCAGAAGTAGAGGTGATGGCAACAATAGGCAAGGTTTTCGCGGTTATCTCGCGCGTTTTGCCACCCGGTCCAGAGAATTCCCAAATGGACACCACCTCTTTTTCTGAGTGTCCTGCGACAATGGCAATGTTCTTTGCTGTATCCATTACCGAGCCCCCTCCTAATGCCACAACCACATCACAACCGTTAGCAAGAGCTTTTTCTGCTCCATAGTTGACTATCTCTACAGTTGGATTCGGGGCTACCCCAGAATAATAGACTATCTCTAGACCCTCCTTTTTGAGAGAGTCAACCGTTTTTTCCAGGAAGCCAAATCTTTCCATACTCTTTGTCCCGGTGACCAAAAGAGCCCTCTTTCCTAATTTTTTTACCTCAATTCCCAGGTTTTTTAAGGTGTCTTCACCGAAAATCAGATTTGTTCTGGGAAGAGAATATTGATAGTGCTTCATAGTGCGAAACCTCCTGATAGACTTTCAATTCGTCCAGGACCTTCAACAGTAGATAATCCTGGAAAATTGTTTTTTTCTTTATTCGCGACTCACCCCTTGTCCTTAGGAAATCTTTTCTTTGGCTACTCTGACTTCCTTGAATGTGTCTTCCTATCCTTATTTTCCTTCTAATGGGAACAGTAATTGTGAAGGTGGCGTTTTTATTGGCAATTATTCTAACGCTCTTATTATCTCTCTGGAAAAGGCTGGAAGGTCTGCAGGGGTTCTGGAGGTAATCAGATTTCCATCTACAACCACCTCCTCATCAACCCAATTAGCACCAGCGTTCATGATGTCATCCTTTATAGCAGAGAAAGAAGTTGCCCTCTTTCCTTTAAGCACATCTGCTGATACTAAGACCCATCCACCGTGACAGATTGCAGCGATGACCTTGCCTTGCTCAGAGAGCTTTTTCACGAAGCTCAACGTAGCTTCGCACCTTCTGAGTCTATCTGGTGCCCACCCACCAGGCACTATTACGGCATCAAACTCATCTGGATTTACCTTGTCGGCTCTGAGGTCTATTTGCACCGGATAACCGTGTTTGCTCTGCACCACATCCGCACTTTGCGAGGTTCCTACAACTTTGACCTCGGCGCCGGCTTCTTTCATCCTGTAATAGGGGTACCACACTTCTAAATCCTCGTAATCGTCTGCGGCTAAAACCGCAACCTTTTTTCCATTAAGTTGCATAGTTTCTCCTCCTTAGAGAAATTTTCTTACAGCATCATACGATTCAATTATGTGCGAAATTTGTCTTTGGTCAAGTCCGAATAAACATAGCGGGCCTACTATCTTTGAGGATAAACTAGCAAAATTTCACTGTTTGTCAATTT
>CAZQMG010000062.1:7976-9828 GCA_964594375.1 uncultured Clostridia bacterium
CCTTATCTAAAAGAAGAGCAGTCCAATGTTTCCCGTCATCTTGCTGCCTTAAAAAGAGCTGGGATACTTTCTTCTCGAAAAGAGGGGGTAAGCGTTTATTACAGTATCAAAGACGAAAATGTATATAAGATATTAGATATTGCTCTTAGCTCTATGGAAAAGGCAGCAAGAGAAAAAGTTGCCATATTGAGCTAATTTTTTTTAAACAATAGTTGCATATTTGACCATTGAAACATAAAGGTGAAAACACGATGTGGGTATCTATTCTTCTACCTGGAGTACAGACACTGCTTAAGTATCTATCTGCCCATGTTCTCGTCTGCCTTGTCCCTGCTTTCTTCATAGCAGGTGCTATAAGCAGTATGGTAGAATAAAGAAGGGGTAAAAAATGGCTTCTGGAAAAAAAGTACAGGAGAAAAAGCTTAGTATATTTGAAAAATACCTGACCGGATGGGTAGCTCTCTGTATTATTTTAGGAATCCTTACAGGAAGAGTCTTTCCCTCTTTTTCTATTTGGCTGGATAGGATGAGCATAGCCCAGGTTTCCATTCCTATTGCTATCTGCCTCTTCTTTATGATGTATCCAATTATGGTTAAGATTGATTTTTCTCAAGTGATAAAAACAGGAAAGACCCCTAAGCCTGTATTCCTAACCTTATTTGTCAACTGGGCCATAAAACCTTTTTCCATGTTTCTTATTGCCTCTTTCTTTCTAGGAGTTTTATTTCGTCCTCTTATCCCGGGAACAGAGATTATCCGGGGACAGGAGGTGCCTTTATATCGCTCCTACATCTCAGGTACTATTCTCTTAGGAATCGCCCCCTGTACAGCAATGGTTCTTATGTGGTCCTACCTTGCCCGGGGAAATGATGGGCTTACTTTGATTATGGTAGCTATAAATTCTTTAACTATGCTATTCTTATATGCTCCTTTGGGCAGGTTTTTATTAGGGGTTAATAAGATGCCCATCCCCTGGCAGACTATAGTTTTATCTGTTTTAGTCTATGTGGGGCTTCCTCTTTTGGCTGGATACTCTTCTCGCAAACAGATTATTAAGAAGAAAGGTATAAAGTGGTTCGAAGAAAAATTTGTCCATCAGCTTACCACAGTCTCCATTGTAGCTCTTCTTGCCACCTTAATTGTTCTTTTTTCCCTTAAAGGCGAGGTCATTTTGAAGCAGCCCCAGAGCATCGGTCTTATTGCCATACCTCTATTCATCCAAATCTGCTTCATCTTTGCCATAGGTTATGTTCTGGCAAAACTCTTAGGCCTTAGTTATGAAAATGCTGCTCCTGCGGCTATGATTGGGGCCTCTAACCATTTCGAGGTAGCAATCGCCACCTCTGCTGTACTTTTTGGTCTTGCCTCAGGCTCATCTCTGGCTACAGTAGTAGGGGTTTTAGTTGAAGTTCCCATAATGCTTATGCTGGTCAAGATATGTCTTGCAACCAGGAATTGGTTCAAGAGACAAGAAGGATAACTCTTTTACCATTCATTTCTGGATGAAATACTCTTGCTTATAGAACAGTTAATTGACATCTCAGAGAATAAGCCAGCTTTACCAAAAGCTAAACAAGAGTATGAAATCGCCAAATCACTTATCGCCGAAGGGAAAAGAAGTGAATCGGCCAGGTACGCTGTCAAGGCCTATGATATCCTGTATTTCTAAGATTTCGAATCGAGCAAGAGGAGTGTGGGCTGGAGCAGCTAACAAAGGGCTGTACCGACAAAGTAGAGTTCGGTATCAACAAGAGACCGCACTGTTGATGTAAGGTCAGCGAGAATATAGACAACTAAGCAAAAGTTGACCCAATCCAATCACCAACATAATGCGTTATAATTATGACTACCA
>CAZQMG010000063.1:0-9808 GCA_964594375.1 uncultured Clostridia bacterium
AACCTTATCTCTCCAGCCTTGAAGAGCCTTTTCCACTATCAATTCACTCTGATTGCGACAATACGGGTAAGCTGTATCAATATAATTTACTCCCAGTTCAAAGGCTCTTTGCATCATTTCAACTTTCCCTTTATTTCTACTTCAGGCAGGCGCATTGCGCCAAATCCCAGAATAGAAACTTTGACACCCGTATTCCCAAAATTATGGTATTGCATTGAAAAACCTCCTCTCGTTTCCTTGGGTGTTTCTTCCAAGTTCTGGCCTTTTCAAAAGTCCCAGTCAAGTTTTGGCTCGGGCAACCTTAGTATCCAGTCAAGTTTCTCTAAGAGTTCCTGGGGTGCAGATAATTGATCAGTTATAGCTAAACTGGTTGCTGGCCTCACCCCGAGCCACATACGGGTGAAGGCCCCTATGGTGGCTACCAGTGTAGGCAAAGTCTTATCTATGCCTGTCTCAATACCCGACGATGGGCCAAGCCTTACCACATAATTACCCGTTAAGCCGTGCCAGGGTGCTTTTTTGTCCAGGAGAGAATCAATAGGGTCACTTAACCTGAGGTTGAACCGGACTTTATCTCCTTGAAGATGGGTTTGTGCCATGCACTCTGACAGGTTACATATCCTTACCTGCCAATAAGCTGCCGCTTGCATAATACTCTGGAACTTGGATTTTTCGGTTACTCTATACTGTCTTAGGGGTTTCTTAAGAAGATCCTGAAGTTGAATCCCTGGTGGCTCGTGCATTTTTACCAGGTGTACCTGATCACCCAGATTCCTAATGAGTGCCATCAGTTCTAGGAACTGCTCCCCGGTTTGAAAGGTAATCCATTCTATATTGTAGGGTCCTTGCTCCACATTGTCAGCTCTGCACCAGAAATGATGAGTGAGTTCGTTAGTTAAGTTATCGCCATAGCCGAGGCCAAACCCATTCTTGATTGATAGCATTGCTGCCTTAGTAATCTCAGGCGGATTTAAATTGCAGGAGCCGTGGTTGCGGAAACGGCTGAGGCGGGCAGAATGCACCATAGCCCAATCATCGGTAGTTATTCGGCGCGGTAGGCGGGGTTTAGTGCTGATGTTGAGCTGAGAAGGGTCAAAAGCAATAAAATGTTCGTAGCTGCCAGTTCCAAAACCAATTTGATCATAGTAGCCCTGCTCGAATACTCCCAAACCGGAAACCAATGCTCCTTCAAATGCTTCCATGGCCACCATCATTGCTGTCAATTGCTTAGCTAATCCCTGCCTGCGTGCAATTCGACTGGTAGCGACGCCTGTGATGCCGGAAAATGGCAGCTCCTCATTGAGATAGCGGATACTGCCGGGTACAGCAGTAGCGAAGCACTCGGCTTCATTGTCTATTTCGGCGATGATGCTGCGTCCGCTTTTGATATGAAAATTTGCTATCTCCTCTTTGCCTTTTTCAAGCCAACCTATCTCACGCCGGATACGCTGGACGGCCTTTTTATCCCTTTTGTGATCATATTGGCGATACTTCACTTTTGCAATGTTCTCCTTAAATTGGAGTCAAAAATGACCCAAGGCGTAAAGATGCCTTTAATAATATGTTTCAACATCTTAAAACTTGCAGTATAACATAAATCCGATGTTTTTCGAGGAAATGACCGGGTAAAGGTTATCCCTTCTCTGCTTTCTCTATCCTGGCCCATGAGTCACGTAACGATACTATCCGATTGAATACCAGTGCTTCCTGACGCGAGTCAGTGGAATCAACGCAGAAGTAGCCCTGTCTTAGAAACTGATATTTACTTTCCGGTTTGGCACAGGCTAGACTTGGTTCTACCCAGCAGGAAGTCAACTTCTCTAAGGAATGAGGATTTAAATTAGCCTTGAAATCAGAATTATCCTTTACATCATGGGGGTCTGCTTTTGTAAAGAGGTGCTGATAAAGGCGCACTTTAGCCTTTAGGGCATGCGCTGCAGAAACCCAGTGCAGCGTTCCTCTTACCTTGCGCCCATCCGAGGACCAACCACCTCGTGTCTCTGGATCATAAGTGCAGTGCAGCTCAATAACTTCTCCTGTCTTTTTGTCCTTAACTACGTCTATACATTTGATATAATATGCGTGTTTTAATCTTACCTCACGACCCGGAGCTAGACGGAAAAACTTTTTGGGTGGGTCTTCACGAAAGTCATCTTGTTCTATGTAGAGTACCCGCGAGAAAGGAATTTTGCGCGTTCCCATACCTGGGTCTTCTGGATTATTCTGAGCATCTAGCTCTTCTACCTGCTTTTCTGGATAGTTATCTATGACTACCCTAAGTGGACGCAGTACAGCCATAACACGCGGTGCCCGCCGATTCAGGTCTTGTCGGATGCAGTACTCTAGTAGTGCGATATCAACAACACTATTGCTTTTGGCTACTCCAATGCGCTCACAAAAGCTGCGGATTGCTTCTGCTGTATAGCCTCGTCTACGCAAGCCCGATATTGTAGGCATGCGTGGATCGTCCCATCCACTTACATATCCTTCTTCTACTAACTGGCGAAGCTCTCGCTTACTCATAATGGTATAACTGAGGTTGAGACGAGCAAACTCGATTTGCTGCGGATGACAATCAACATTGAGTGCGTTAAGTATCCAGTCATACAACAGGCGATTATCTTCAAATTCTAGCGTGCAAATGGAGTGTGTGATGCCTTCGATAGAGTCGGACAGACAATGAGCAAAGTCATACATAGGATAAATACTCCATTTATCGCCAGTTCTGTGATGGGATTCATGTCGAATGCGATAGAGGACAGGATCCCGCATGTTCAGGTTGGGAGAGGCCATATCAATCTTTGCCCGTAGCACATGGGAGCCATCCTCAAATTCTCCTTTCCGCATCTGCTCGAATAGCTCCAGACTCTCTTTAACAGAACGATTTCGATAAGGGCTCTCTTTTCCCGGCTTAGTTAAGGTGCCGCGGTATTTTCTGATTTTCTCTGCGCTCAAGCTGCAAACGTAGGCCTTGCCGTCTTTGATTAACTGCACAGCGTAATGGTATAACTTCTCAAAGTAGTCAGATGCATAGTACAGATGTTTACCCCAATCAAATCCAAGCCATTGAATGTCTGATTTGATTGATTCAATGTATTCAATGTTTTCTTTGCTCGGATTGGTATCATCGAAGCGCAAGTGGCAGACACCACCTTCGTTTTGCAGAGCAATACCAAAATTAATGCAAATGGACTTGGCGTGTCCAATATGCAGGTAGCCGTTCGGCTCAGGTGGAAAGCGGGTCACCACATGGCCGTTATTCTTATTTGCCTTTAAGTCTTGCCTGATAATGTTTCGGATAAAGTCGGACGGACGAGTAGAATTAATGCTCTTCATATTGGTATCTTTCTTCTCATTTTTCTCCTTGTTGTCTTGTTCAAATCTACTAATTCTCATAGCTTCCCTTATCTCTTTCTACCCAAAGTTCTCCTCGCAGCATCACCTAGACAATAGATTAAGGGAAAGTGTGCTGGCTGTCAAGTGACAGAAATAAGCAGACCTGGAAGATTGTTATCAGGAGAGTTCATAGAATGAGGTTTAGATGCTTTACCAGGTTGAGAAAGTTGACTCAAATTAGAAAAGTTATAAGGTAAAATAGAAACAGCGGTTATTTTTTGGTGACTGCGAAAGAAATATGGTAAATACTCAGTGAACCCCGTCATTGCGAACAAGGTCCCTCGCTTGTCATTGCGAAGCCGAAGCAATCTCGGTTTTATCGCTCGGGATAAATTGCGTAATCTCAATTACGTCGGTCAATGACAACATAGAATACTTATGAAATATCAGTATATAGTCCCTGTCTTTGGAGAGAAAGGAGGTATCGGGTGATTGTGAAGCAGCTTGCGGTGGGTGGAGCAGACGACAATTTTTCCTATGTTCTGGCTGATGAAATTAGCCTGGAGGGTATGGTCTTAGACCCCTGCGGTGATACCAGGATTATTCTGAAAAGCATCGAAGAGGGTAATATCACTGTGAAGTATATTGTAAATACACACGGACACTCAGACCATATAGAGGGCAATGAGGCGATTGTGCGGGCTACCGGAGCTCTGATTTTATGCCATAAGCTCGATGCGTCTTCGGTGCGTCCAGACATTATGCTAAAAGATGGTGATATATACAAACTGGGGGAGTTGGCAGTAAAGATTATCCATACGCCCGGACACACACCAGGAAGTATTTGCCTGTGGGTAAATGAAGTGCTTTTCACTGGAGATACCCTTTTTATTGGATATTGCGGAAGGACGGATAGTCCAGGAGGAAGCTCAGAGGCGCTTTATGAGAGTTTATTTCACAAAATCGGTGAGTTCCCTGATGAGACGCGCATCTATCCTGGTCATAATTATGGAAAGAGACCTATATCTACAGTAGGATACGAAAAATCTACTAATCCCTACTATCAGTGTGGCAGTAGGGAAGAGTTTGTGGAGCTCAGGGCAAGAGGAGTCTAATAAGGAAAGAAATTAAAGAAGAATCCTCCGCCTGAGTATTAGATACTCAAGCGGAGGAGAAGATGGGGTTATCTAGTCTGCCTGAGCATACCCAGACGTTTGCCCATTGTTGCTCCATTCGTTTTGTCTCTATTCTGGAATTTATTCTCATGCGAGTTTCCATCACAATCACAATCTCCGTCGCATTCTCTATCCGCGTAGTGCTGCTGCATTAGTTGCATTCGTATTTCTAGCTTTTTCTGGGTTAGAAGGTCAGCCTCTACCATACTCTCTAGACGTTTCCTTACAGCTGCTAGCATCTTCTGATCAAACTCTTCCGAGGGGAGGCCTTTTCCTTCGATAATGTTATGGATGTTTTTACCAGCATTAAGTTCTTCTTGTAGTTCTTCCGCAGTCATTTCCAGGATATCAGCTTTTATCTGGAGCATCTGAGTATATCCGTATCCTTTGCCCAATTCCGGTTTTTGTTCTTGCTTTTCTTCTCCCCGAGCATAAACGCTTATTCCATACCAGGCGACGATTCCGCTTATAAGGGAACCGACAACCAGGACCGCGATTATCTTCTTCTTAATCATCTTTCTTTCCTCCTTTTGTTATTTTTCCCCTCACCTCAATCCTCTCCCCACGGGGGAGAGGGAAGGGAGAGGGGGTAAGTTCTCTTTTTGCTCTTCAATAACTAATACACTTTCTGCAGTTGATTTATTTCAAAACGACCCGAGACTATTTAAATATCTTTCTCGGGTTCTTCTCTGGTGGTGTTGGGCAGAACGGCCAGGATAAATCCGAGGTTCTAATTTTTTCTGTAATAATTGCCTTTTTAGGACATTTTTCCAGACACTCGCCGCAGAGAATGCATTCTGAGGAATCTATTCTGGGAGGGCTGTCTGTTATGGCTCCAGACTTGCATACTTTCTGACAAAGCAGGCAGTTAACGCAATTGGAATTAAATCTGATTTTAAAGAAGCTCAAGCGGGAAATCAAGGCCAGGAAAGCTCCCAGTGGGCAGAGATAACGGCAGAAAGGACGATATATTATCAGGGATAGGATAGCAAGAGCTATGCTAAGGCCAATGGATAGGGGAGTCCCGCCCCAGGCAAATAGTACCTTAAAGGGTGTATAGCCCTGGAGGGTAACCTGACCGGTGACTATGATTCTTATTAACAGATACCCCAATAAAACATATTTGACTTTGTTAAGATAACGATTCCAGGCAGGGGGAATTGTCAGAGAGATTCTTTTTAAGTGCAGTAGTTCTTGTAGGGCTCCAAAAGGGCAGATATAACCACAGAAAACTCTACCGGCAATAAGAGCCGAGATAAAGACTGTTAGAAACAGAAGCAGGTAACCTGTTTGCCATTTTATAAATAGATTCTGTACAGCAGTAAGGGGGCATAGGAATCCCCCTAAGTAGAATCCCAATGCCACTACGGAAGCTATTAAAATGATTCTTCGATATTTACTAAGGGAATTTTTTATTATGACAGTAGCAGTTGCCATAAATACCAGAAGGAGGATGAGCTTAATTAGTTGGTCATGATTAAAGTAGGAGTTTTCTATGTTTTGTTGAGTAGTCGGTAAATTGAAGTTCTTTTCGATTTCAGAAGAGCCAAATTTATCTCCCGAGCCAAAATCCCCGCCATAAACGGGCAGGTTTGTAAGTAAAAAGCCGGCCAACAGGGTTAGGATCGTTATTCCAGCCAGGAGACTTTCTCTTTTTCTTCTCATCTTTTGCTCGCAGTCCTTTCTGTAACTATAGGAATTTATTAGGAAATAATCTTTTATTTTTCATACTGGTCAAAACGATAGAAAAAATCGCTGCTGATAACAAGGAGAGGAAGAGCTTTTTCCTGGAAAGTGTAGTAATAAAGCTCTATTTCTTCTTCGTATTCCACTAATTCCTGGGGAAGGAAGGGGAGTTTTACTTCTACCTTTCCTACTTTCAAGACATCGTTATTAAGAAAAGGCTGGGCAAAGGTCTTTTCTATTTCAATCTTTGGCTGAAGCTCATAGGGGTATTCGCCCTTTAAGGCTAATTGCCAAACTCCCCCTTCCTTTTTTACTGTAATAGGTAGAACTGCTTCCTCATACCCTTCTTTCGAACAATCCTTGGAAATCTTAAAAAATCCTTCCCCAACAGAGCTTAGAGATACCTGGAACCACTTTTCGTATAGTTGTGGGCCAATTTCTTCCCAGTCGGTCTCACCCATGATTTGAATGCCCTTCCAGTCAAACTGATAGTCAAAAGAATCATCCATAGTGCAATTTCGGTGAGTTTTTTCTATACTCGTACTCCTATTTCACCTACTGTTCCTATAGGGGCTTCTATTCGCTCATAATTAAGAGTAAATTCACAGGCTAGAGATGGTAAAGAAACCATAACCATTGTCAGCAAACCGAGAACTAGAGAAAAAGCAATTAGCTTGACTCTTTTCTTTTTTGTCTTCATTTTCTTACCTCCTTAAAGTAAAAATTTAGTCTATGTTCTCTATCACTAATTAATACATCTAACAGCAATGATTTATTTCAAATTATATACGAATTTGTTTAGTTACTTCAGGAGAGCTTATTTGAGTGATGAAGGGTTTTTAAGGGAGGGAAATTTCGGATTACATGAAGGGATTCATGAGGAAACTCATTTGAAAGAGTTCTTAGCTTTTCCACTTCCTGTTCCTCTCATAGTTCTTTTACCTTTATTGGTAAGACGCAGTGCGTGGGCTTGGAAATTTTCCTTGCTCCATTCACCTACAGCTCGGATACGGTCTCCGATTTTGAAATCGGGCCCATCGGGCAAAAGAGTGTCTTCAGTGAGTTCGATAAACACTCTCTTTTTTTCACTGGTTTCTATCACTATCCCATCTCTTTTTATTTCCATTGCCCTACCTACTAAACCATTCTTCCATATTTCTCTTCTTCTGTAGAAAAATTGTAGGAGAGGGACCTTACTCTGAGCTACTTTGTCTTCCATAGCTTCGTTGAGTCCGCTAATGGCTAAGGCGATACCAGCGATAAAGATGAGTACAATAAGAACCGAAAGGATTACTTTGAACGGTTTCTTGTATGAAAGGTCGTATCGGGAAAGAATGGCACTGGCTATGATAAAAAATGCGAGCCCGATCAAAATCCAATGATAAGGGAAGGATTCCAGAAAAGCCAGAATACCTATTCTACCGAAAGAAAGGAATTCCAAACTTCCTGAGGTCCTCATACTAAAGAAGGCAAGATTGAGAAAAAGAGCAGCCAGTATTAGAGAAAGTGTCAGTCCTCCTCCCAGGCCTAATTTCTTGGCTAAAAAAATGTATCTAGAGCGAAAACTAATTTTCCCATCCTTGATTTTTTTCATTACTTTTGCTTCCAGATGCACTTTTCTTTCCTGGTTCATACTATCAAATCACCTCCTTTTTTCTGGCAGATAGCTCTTAGGATACGTTTTCCCCTAAAGATGAAGGTTCCTACCGTTTTGGCAGGGATACGCAGAATATCACTAATTTCTCGGTAGGATTTATCTTCAAAATAGTATAAGATTAAGGGTTCACGATATCTGGTTTCCAGTTCATTCAGACATTGTTTCACTTTTTCTCGTATTTCCTCTTTTGCCAGACTATTTTCTATTGCATTGTTTTGATTGTGCAGTGCAGAATCGATGTTTTCTAAATTATTGAGAAAAATCTCTTTCCTTCTGCTTGTTTTCTTTATAAAATTCACTCCTTCATTGTGAGCAATTCGATAAATCCAGGAAGAAAATTTTCTCTTGCCATCAAAGTCGAATAGATTTCGGTAGGTTTTAATAAATACATCCTGTAGTAAGTCTTCTGCTTCGCTGGGGCGATTAGTAAGATATCTAAGATAACGATAGAGTTTTTGCTGATAGCGCTTAACTATCTCTGCATAGAGTTCACTATCTTCTTTACGAACTTTTTCCACTAACTCTTCGTCAGATAGATTTTTCATAGAAAAAATAGTCGGTTTCAGGATAGTTTGCTCTTCATAGTGGAAAGCCTCTGAATATGTTTCTTTTCTTGTTCGATTATTTTCTTAACCAGCTCCTGCTCTTGCGATTTAATCATTTCCAATATCTGATAGAAAAAGAGGAGTGTCTCCTTCTCAAAGTTCATAGCTGAATTGATAACCTCCAGTTCATCTTTTGCCTCTTTGGCCAGATTGATGGCCTCCTCTGGACTGGCAAAAAACTTAGAGTCTATCAGAGCTTCAAGGTAGAGTTTTGCTTCCTCCCAGTTGTAAGGAGTTATTTCTGGTTTTTCCTTTAAGGTATTATAGAAATCCTGGAAAGTCTTGAGATGTTTTTCTTCCTCTTCTGCCAGGTATTGAAATAGTTCCTTGAGACTATTCTCTCTGGCCAGTCTCGAAGCATTTTGATAGAAGGCTTGGCCGCTTCTTTCTGTAGCTATAGCCATTTCTATGACTTCCCGCATAGAAAAAAATATACTCATTGTCTTGCTCCTTTCTCTTTCTCAATCTCTTTTAGCTATATTTTTCTTTATTGCTTCTTATCCGCCATCCAGTAGACCCTTTTCTTCCCAGAGAAACCAATCTCCCGAGTTTTTGAGATAAGAGTGGGTATTTTGCAGCAGTTGAAAATGTTCTTTCTCTTCCTCAACTAGTCTTCTTAAGAAAGCCTTTTGATGGTTATCCTTACTTTTTTCTAGAGCTGTTTGATAAAATTCAACACTTTCTAGTTCCATATCAATGCCAATTTTTAATGCCTCTAGCTCATCAGGATTTGCAGCAATTCTTTCCTTAATTTCGTTTCTAGCTTTCTCAAAAATGTTTTCTATTTTCTGGCGAGGTTTTTCTCCGAAAAATCGGTCAAAATCTGAGAATTTGAGGTCAGTCAGTATTTCCTTGAGGACAGTCAAGTGTCTTTTTTCGTCTTCAGCAAAGGATAAAAACATCTTTCCAGCAAGAGGATAGGATGTTTTCTCCCTTGCTTTTTGATAGAAATCTATACCATCTTCTTCCATTTTGATAGCTGTTCTAATTACTTTAGATATGTTGTCCATTTTGCTCTCCTCAATGAGCTTTCCCTCTCTTGATGAACTAGGAAATTATATGGTCTACCGAAGGACATTTTCTGAAGAAGCCTTATGTAATGGTGAGTGGTTAATTAGTGAGTGGTGAGTAGTGCCCCTCTTCCCTTGGGGAGAGGGATAGGGTGAGGGGAATTAACCATTTAACCATTTAACCAACAACAGCGACGAAAGAAATTGTCCTGAGGTATTTCTTGACTTAATTTTTTATTATATTATAATAATTATAAACTAATAATCAATATTGTCAAGTGCTATGAATGAAAAAATTGAGAGATTGAAGAAAAAAGGAGTGGTTATGACTATCCAAAG
>CAZQMG010000064.1:0-9712 GCA_964594375.1 uncultured Clostridia bacterium
TGATGCGTATTGCGCAATACGACATACGATATACGCAATACGAGATTGTCCTGAGACGTTTCTTGATAAGTCAGGAAAAGATTACTGAGAACGGCTTTCAAAACAATATCTCTATGGCTTTATAAGGACAGGCAGGAATACAGGCTCCACAAGCAATACACTTATCTTTATTAAAGGAAATTTTCATACTATTGCGGTCAACTACAATGGCTTCTGTGGGGCAAAGAGGAACACATACCGTACAATGGGTACATTTCTCCTCAAGCCATCTTATATCCCGAGCCAGGGACTGAATATTTACATTTAACCCATTGAGATAGTCCATCCCCCTTTTCAAAGCGCTTTTCTCGCCGCTGAGCTCAATCATAAGCCGCCCTTCCTCTTCTGGGCTAATCTTTGCCCGGAGGATATTAACTACCAGATCATAATCTTTGATAAGTCTATAGGTAATAGGTTCCTCTACTAACTTGGGGGGAAAAGTCAAAACTAACCTTCGCTTGGCCATTGTAAGCTCCTTGTCCTACCTTATTTTTCTTTCCCTGAGAGATTTAAACGTTATTCCTGAATCAACCGAAGGAAGCAGTTCTACTGGCTCAGTTAAGAAAAATTCTCCTTTCTTAATCCAGTTTTTAAGAATTCCTGCGATTTTTCTTGCCTTGGCATAGCTAGAGAGGCTGGCTGTGGGAACTTCTTTCCCCTGAATGGTTATTTTGCCACTCTTTAGCTCGCCATAATTTACCTCAGCTAAACTGTCCGATTTACCTTTGGGATAGGCATCACTATAGTCTATAATTTGGGTGTAAATCTCCTCATCTCTAACCGCTGTATATTGCATTATTTCCTCATTGAGGATGGGGATGGGAAGTCCAATTCCCACCGTTAGGTTCACTCCATATCCCCTCAGTGTTGTTCCCCTGAGCCACTCTGGGCTCATTTTCTTTAAGTCACCTATTACGGCAATGGTTCCAGCCCCTGAGCGAGGAACCCCTCCCTTAGTACGAGGGACGTTAGGATTGTGCTGAGTTCCTTGCCAGGCGATATAGCCTATTCCGCCCCCCAGGAAAATCCTCGTTCCTATGCCAATAGTCTTATAATAAGGGTCATTAAATAGGGGAGACAGTTGTCCCGCACTACAATAATTAGCATTGCCTAATCTTGGCTGCAATATCCCCATATAAGTGTAAATGACTTTATTGGAGAGATTCACAGCCACATTATAGTTTTGATAAGCATTCCTGGGATTGAAAAGAACCGCTTCGTTGAAGTCCTTTATATTGATCCAGGTCTCCAGGTTCTTGCGTGGATAGCAATCTGTCCCATAGGCACTGGCCACCAGTTTTACATCTTTACCCGCTACCAAATCCTCAATTACATGTCCTCCTCCATATCTAAATTCCCCCGGATGAACTCTGTTACGGGAATCGTTATCAGGAAGGGCAGCAGCTCCCAGGAAAAAATCTACAGCAGCCAGACCCGTATATACAGGAACTTCATTAAGATAGGTTTTTCCCCCTCCCAGTTTTATCTTGGGCTTAGAATGTCCTGTGTTAAAGTAAGCTCCTGAGGAACACATTGGTCCAAAGGTGGCACTGGTAACAATGTCTATCTGCCGAGCAGCTTTTTCAATGCCCTTTTTCTCCACCAGGTCTATGATCTCCTCTGCAGTTACTACTACTACCTTTCCTTTTTTTATCTTCTCATTGATTTCAGCAATTGTTTTGGCCATTTCGTGTTCCTTCCATCTTTTTCTATCTCTATTTTGTTCTATTATATCAGCTAAGAGCTAATATTTCAAGAAAAAAGTTCTGTACTCAAATATCTCTCCCCGGTGTCAGGAAGAATGACTACGATAAGCCTTCCTTTAGTTTCTTTTCTTTTGGCTACCTTCAAAGCAGCAAATGCGGCCGCCCCGGAAGAAATCCCAGCCAGGATCCCTTCTTCCCGCATTAACCTGCGAGCAGTAAGGATAGCCTCTTCGCTCTTCACTTTGACAACCTCATCTATTAATTCTAACTCAAGCACTTCCGGTATGAAGCCAGCCCCGATCCCCTGGATTTTGTGAGAGCCAGCTTTTCCACCAGATAGAACGGGAGACTCTGCCGGTTCCACAGCTATAGCCTTTAGAGTAGGCTTCTTCTTCTTTATAAATCTGGCAACGCCGGTAATTGTACCGCCTGTACCTACGCCACTTACCAGGATATCTATTCTGCCTTTACTGTCTTCCCAGATCTCCCTGGCTGTTGTCCGATAGTGGATGTCAGGATTAGCAGGATTATTGAATTGTTGAGGAATAAAGACTCGGCAGTCATTAGCTGCTAGCTCCTCTGCCTTTTTTATAGCTCCTTTCATCCCCTCTGAGCCAGGTGTTAAGATAATCTCTGCTCCAAAGGCTTTAAGTAAAGACCTTCTCTCCAAACTCATAGTGTCAGGCATAGTGAGGATTAGTTTATAACCTTTTACAGCAGTTGCAAATGCTAAAGCAATGCCAGTATTTCCACTGGTTGGCTCCACAATAATGGTCTCTTTATTAATGAGCTTTTTCTTTTCTGCTGTTTCGAGCATACTCAAGCCGATACGGTCTTTTACACTTCCACAGGGGTTAAAAGACTCTAATTTTGCTACCACCTCTGCCCCCAAGCCTCTAGCTACTCTATTTAGCCTGACCAAAGGTGTCTTTCCTATTAGTTCAATAATACTATCGGCTATTCTGGCCATCTGCTGCACCTCCCTAAAGAGAGCGTATAGCGTTTAGCGGATAGTAAAAACCTAAACGCTACCGCTTTCAGATTCATTCTATACGCTCTACGCTACCCGCTATACGCTGAGCTAATACAGCAAGAGAAAAAAATCTCCTCAGATCTCTCTATTTTCTCCAAGATCATTCTTCTTTTCTCGGGAAGAGAGGAGACATTTCTCTCAATCTTCCCACAATCTCAACCAGATTCTCCACCGTATAATCTATATCTTCCTTCTGGCTATCCCTGCCCAGAGAAAACCTTATTGAACCTTGAGCTATTACCGGTGGAACTCCAATAGCTGAAAGTACATGCGATGGCTCCAGAGAACCAGAAGCACAGGCTGAACCGGTAGAGGCTGCGACTCCCTTTAAGTCTAAATTCAAAACTAAGGATTCTCCCTCTATAAACTCAAAAGAGACATTCGAGGTGTTGGGCAGTCTCTCAGTGGGATGACCATTAAAACGAATATAATCTATATTATCTTTAATTTTATTCTCCAGCCTATCTCGCAGTTTCTTTACATAACTATACTCTTGCTTCATTTCTTTACCGGCTATTTTGACTGCCTTCCCTAACCCCACTATACAGGGAACATTCTCTGTGCCTGCTCTACGCTTCCTTTCCTGTTCTCCTCCATGAATCAAAGGATGAATTTTGGTACCCTTGCGGATATATAAAGCTCCTACACCCTTAGGGCCGTAGAACTTGTGGGCAGATAAAGAAAGAAGGTCTATTCCTGACTCATTCACATTTATGGGTATTTTCCCTACACTCTGGACAGCATCAGTATGGAAATAAACGCCACATTCACGGGCAATTTTCCCAATTTCTGCAATTGGCTCAATGGTTCCTATTTCATTATTGGCATGTATAATGCTGATAAGGATAGTCTCATTTGTAATCGCCTCTTTTACCCGGCTAGGGTCAAGCCAGCCATACTTATCTACTGGTAGATAAGTTATCTTCTTACCCATTTTTTCTAAGTATTTGCAGGCAAACAGGACAGCATGATGCTCTATGGAAGAGGTAATGATATGTCCTCCCTTTCCTTCAAGAGCAGAGGCTACTCCCTTTAGTGCAAGATTATCGGCTTCTGTTCCTCCACTGGTAAAGACTATCTCTTTTGGCTCGGCTCCAATTAGACAGGCTAATGCCTCTCTCGCATCATCGATTGCCTTCCTTGCCTCTTGCCCGAAAGAGTATATGGTAGAAGCATTACTAAAGACATTCTTATAATAAGGTAACATTGCTTCTAAAACTTCCACATGAAGGGGAGTGGTAGCATTATAATCTAAGTATATTCGTCTCATTCAACCCTCTCTTTAAATTTGAAAAATGTATTTGTGTTCAGGCTGCGAAAGACTGGATATCTTTCTTGACTTCTCAAGTAAATCCTCCAGACTGGTCTTCTCTAAAACCTCTTTTATCTTATCCCCTAATTCCCTCCAGAGGAGTCGGGGTGAACAATCTGTTATATATTTACAGTGAGCCTTTTCTTTATCATCGAGACAATAGACAGGAGTTACAACTTCCTTTAAAGCTTTCATAATATCCATTATTTTGATTTCTCTTGCTCTCAAGCTAAGTAAAAAGCCTCCTCCTGGTCCTCTTACACTCTTCACTAATCCTGCCTTACGCAGTTGATTGAAGATTTGCTCTAAATAATTGAGAGAGATTCCCTCTCTCTGGGAGATATTTTTAATAGAAACAGGACCCATATCTTCATGAACAGCTACATCAAGCATAGCTCTTACTCCATATCTCCCCTTGCTAGATAACCTCACTCTTCATCTCCTATCCCTGATGTCTCCCCTGGGGTAATTCCCTCTCTTACCGGACGTGCTTCTAGTTCTTTTGTTCTGCCCTCTAATTCTCCTATCCTTTTTACCAGAATATTAACTGCCTCAGCTACAGGGTCAGGAAGCTTACCATGCTCAAGATCGATTAATGGCTTCACCAGGCGTTCCTTTCTCTCCATGACCTTACCGGGGATGCCTACTACAGTAGCTCCAGCAGGAACTGATTTGACCACCACTGAACCAGCACCAATCCTGGCTCCATCTCCTATCTTTACTGGGCCAAGAATAGTGGCTCCTGCTCCAATAACTACATAGTTGCCAATGGTCGGATGACGTTTTTTTCTCTCCCGAGTCGTCCCCCCCAGAACTACCCCCTGGTAAATCAACACATCGTCACCGATTTCAGATGTTTCTCCGATCACTACTCCCATTCCGTGGTCGATGAAGAACCTTTTTCCAATCTTAGCCCCGGGATGGATTTCAATTCCTGTCAGAAAACGGCCAATATGAGACATGAATCGAGCCAGAGAAATGAATTCTCTTACCCAAAGAAAATGAGCCAGCCGATATAGCCAAATAGCATGCAGGCCTGGATAGCAAAATACTACCTCGCAGAGATTCCTGGCTGCTGGGTCTCTCTTAAAAACAGTCTGTATATCTTCTCCTATCCTCTCAGACATTCACCTTCACCTCTTTATTAGACGAATTTCCTAAATACTATATAACTTAGTAATCTTGTCAAGTGATATTTCTTATTATGGTGTATAATATAATACTTTTGTCAACTATTTTTCGAAGGATTTTTTGCGCGTGCGCTAGACAAAACTAAACTAAATAGTAGAATCAATTGATTGAGATTGGGAATTCTCTTATGAAAAATCAAGGATTCTAAAGTGCAGAATGTATCTTTCCTTATCGCATTAGGAGCGGGAATTCTTTCCTTCCTTTCCCCCTGTGTACTTCCTTTGGTTCCTTCTTATCTTTCTTTTATTACTGGAATTTCTGTCAATGAACTACTAAGGGAGGAAAAGAATCCGAAAGTAAATAAAATTGCTATTCTTCACTCTATTATGTTTGTCCTTGGCTTCTCTCTTGTCTTTACTCTTTTAGGAGCCTCAGCCAGCCTGGCCGGGAAAATCCTCCTTCAATATCAGATATGGATAGCCAGGATAGGAGGAGCTTTTATCATTTTCCTTGGCATTTATTTCACCGGAGTAATTAATTTGAATTTCCTACAAAAAGAGAGAAGATTTTACTTTAAAGAGAAACCGATAGGATATATTGGCTCCTTACTGGTAGGAGTTGTCTTTGCTGCTGGCTGGACCCCCTGCGTAGGACCTATTCTCGCCTCTATTCTCCTTTATGCTTCCACTACTGATTCTCTTCTTTCGGGCATTACTCTTTTAGGAGCTTACTCAGTGGGATTTGCTATTCCCTTTTTATTAATATCTTTAGCCTTAGGAAGATTCCTGGAGCAATATAAGAAATTAAAGAAACACATGAGATGGGTTTCTTTAATGGGTGGACTCTTTCTGATAGGGGTAGGAATCCTCATAATGACTGATTATTTCTTTATTTTAACTGCTACCTTCAACCGCTGGCTTCCCCTGTTTAAGTGAGCTCAGCCTTTAATAGGCCGGGTCTAAAACAGAATAAATAATAGTTATTAAACTAAAATTAGGAGATAAAAAGTGAGAAAAAGAAAGTGGACTATAGGAATAATTGTTTTGCTAGCAGTTGTCTTTGGCGCCTATATCTCCTGGCATTTGCTCTCCGGAAAAGAGGAAAGGGGAGGAATAGAACAAAAAGAATGGAAGGAGGAAGAGGAAATAGCAGTAGAAGAAGAAAGGCTTATTCAACCTCTATATGCATCTGTAGGTGTCCAGAGAATTAACCCTCCTTTTGAGGCAAAAGACTTCACCCTGGAGGATTTAAGGGGTTCTATGGTAAGCCTGAAAGATTTTCAGGGCAAAATAGTATTCTTAAATTTCTGGGGCAGTTGGTGTGGTCCCTGTCGTGATGAGATGCCTGCTATGGAGTTGCTCTGGCAAATATTCCAGGATGATGATTTTGTTATTCTGGCAGTAGATGTTAGAGAAAGAAGAGATGAGGTGAGTTCTTTCATAGAAAAGAATGATTATACTTTCCCTGTACTCTTAGACCTCTGGGGTAAAGTAGAAAATATTTACAGCATTAGAGCCTATCCCACCACTTTTCTCATCGATGGGGAGGGAAAGGTAGTAGGTAAAGCCTTAGGAGCCAGGAAATGGGCAAGTAAGGATAGTTTTGACTTGATAAAATACCTACTGGACAAGAAAGAAACGGATTGAAAGAACCATTAATTGGCTGCCTTAACTATTTATATCAATCAACTAACTGCAAACGAAACCTTATTGATTTTTATTGGCGATTTTATATAATAGGATATGTTCGGTTGGGAACTCTCCTGAGATTGCCACGCTTGCTTTCGGCAAGCTCGCAATGACAGAAAGAAGAATCGAGTAAGATGAAAAAAAAAGTGCCGTTAACAAAAAAATCCTGGCTGCAAAAAATCAAGAATTTTGCTAAGAGACTGCTGTGGATTCAGGATTCTCCCCAGAAAATCGCTCTTGGATTGGCTATAGGTGTATTCTGGGGAATTATGCCTACCTTTGGATTTGCCATACTCTTTTCTCTGCCCACCGCACTCCTTTTGAAAGGAAACAGACTGGCTGCCATTCTGGGTACTTTCATAGCTAATCCTCTAACTATTCCCTTCTTCTATCCTTTTGGGTATAAAATCGGCCAGTCAATTTTGAAAACTACTCCTTTACCCTTTTCCTGGGATCTTTTTAAATTAGAGAGCTTGCTGAATCTAAGCAAGTCGCTTTTAGTGGGAAATTTTCTTTTAGCCATTGGTTTAGCTCTTCTCACCTATTTCTTAGTACTGCAAATCATCATCTGGTATAGAGCTCGCCATCCTATGAAATAGAATTTAGTTGAACACAGCTTAGAGTTATTCTAGAGGGGTAATTCTCCTTGAGCAGCAAGAGGTAATTCCTCACTAAAATATTTATAAAGAAGGTGGGTGGCTACTCTCCCCTTGGGAGTCCTATTGATAAACCCTTTCTGAAGCAGGTAAGGCTCATAGACCTCTTCTATAGTATCAGGCTCTTCATTGACTACCATAGCCAGTGTTTTTATTCCTACCGGTCCTCCATTGAACTTGTAAAGGATAGTTCCTAGAATCTTTCTATCCATCTCATCCAAACCTTTTTCATCTACCTCCAACATAGCAAGGGCTTCTTTGGCTATGTTTTCAGTTATCACTCCTTTTCCTTTTATCTGAGCGTAGTCTCTCACTCTTCTAAGAAGTCGGTTAGCAATCCTTGGTGTGCCTCGGGAACGACGAGCCATCTCTCGGGCTCCTCCCTTTTCTACTTCTACCTTCAATATCCGAGCTGACCGAAGGATAATAGAATAGAGCTCTTCTTCTTTATAAAAATCTAGCCGACTCACCACTCCGAATCTATTACGCAAAGGAGAGGTAAGAAGTCCTGCCCGGGTAGTTGCCCCTACTAAGGTAAACTTAGCCAGAGGCAATTCAACAGAACGTGTATGAGCCCCCTTCCCCAGAATGATATCTACCTTGTAGTCCTCCATAGCTGAGTAGAGTACCTCCTCAACTGAAGGGGGAAGACGATGAATCTCATCTATAAATAGCACATCTCCATCTTGAAGTTCTATGTTGGTAAGAATTTTAGCCAGATTCCCTGGTTTATCAATAGCTGGGCCACTGGTAGACTGAATTCTAACCTTCATCTCATTGGCAATAATATAGGCTAATGTTGTTTTCCCCAGTCCGGGTGGACCACAAAGAAGAGTATGGTCCAAACAATCGCCTCGCCTTTTGGCTGCCTGAATAAAAATCTCCAGATTGTCTTTTATCTTAGATTGTCCAACGAATTCCTTCATCACCCGAGGCCGGATAGTGGACTCAAATCTACTCTCTTCTTCTTGAAGAATAGGTGTAGTAACTCTCTCTTCCATCTCTTCCTATCTATAGTAGTTTATAAGTTTATTTCTTGTTGTGTAAAAAAGGAAAAAAAGGGGACGGTTCTATTTTTATTAAAAATGTATATTTTTGTCTTTTTCTGGACAATCACAGTTATAGAATTAAGTTCTTTTTTCATAACATAATATATATAATACAAGAGCGAGAGAGGAGTATAATAAAAATAGAACCGTCCCCTTTTTTTCTTTTTTTCCCCTTTTTTCTAAAATGTCTGGTTGGAAATTATATATATTTCAGTGCCTCTTTAATCAGGCTAGCCAGGTCTATTTCCTCTTTAGAAGCGTTTATTACTTGATTTATGGCCTTTCTTGCTTCATTCCGGGTATATCCTAAAGAGAGGAGGGCAGATAAGGCATCTCTTGCCAGTTCTTCATCGCCTCCCTCTATTATCTCTTCTTCTGCTACTCTTTCCTTAAGCTCTAAGATTAATCTTTGGGCAGTTTTCTTTCCGATACCGGGAATATCGATTAGAGCAGCTAAATCTCCTCCTTTTATTGCTTTCTTGAACTCAGAAGGAGAAAGACTAGAGAGCATCCTTAGAGCAGATTTTGGCCCAATTTTGGAAATAGAAATAAGGAGAAGAAAAAAATCCCTTTCCTCCTGATTGAGGAATCCATATAAAGAAAGACCATCTTCTCGGCAATGAAGATAAGTATTGATCTTTATCTCATCTCCTTCTGCTGGCAGAAGGCCATAACTGGAGAGAGGTAAACTAATCTTATATCCTATACCCCCTGTTTCTATGACGATAAAGGCAGGGGATTTATACTGGAGAACTCCCCGCACATGCTCAATCATACTTCGTCTCCCTTCTCATAGACTGTGATAGCTATATCCGGGCAGACAAGACCACAGAGAGCGCATCCAGTACATTTCTCTTTCTCGCTAAAGACTGCTGGATGATAACCTTTATCATTAAAGTCAGAATTCAGGTGGATTATATTCTTGGGACAAAATTTGACACAGAAACCACACCCTTTACATTTTTGAGTATCAATAATAACCTGGAACATTTTCTTTAGATTAGGTATTTATAGGCAGTTAGAGCCTTCCCTTTGCTCCTAAGCTACCACAAAAAGTAAGGAAGTCAAGAAATGCCTCAGGACAATTTCTTCCGTCGC
>CAZQMG010000065.1:0-9460 GCA_964594375.1 uncultured Clostridia bacterium
TTTGTCAGGCCTCCGGCATAGCCACTCGCGCGGCCCGCTGCAAAAAATCCTCCCAGGGAAAGACTGTCTATCACTTTGGAGCCAGAAGAATGCATCCCGGGATAACTTCTATGATAGATAGGGCTTCCTTTATAGGGGGATGTGACGGAGTAGCTGTAAGAAGTAGTGCGGAGGAATTAGGAGAGAAACCAGTGGGGACTATTCCGCACGCTCTTGTTTTGCTAGCGGGAGATACAGTGAAAGCTACCCAATTCTTTGATGAGATTATTGAACCTAAAGTGGGCAGAGTGGCTCTAATAGATACATTAGGAGATGAAAAATTTGAAGCTCTCAGAGTGGCAGAAGCTTTAGGCAAGAACCTTCTCGCCGTTAGAATAGACACTCCCGCTTCCAGAAGAGGCGATATTATGGAACTTTTAAAAGAAGTTCGATGGGAACTCGACCTACGAGGATTCAAAAAAGTGAAAATATTTGTTTCCGGTGGAATAACCGAAGAGAGAATAGCTCTTCTTAATTCTGTAGCCGATGCCTTCGGAGTAGGAACATACATAAGCAATGCTCCGGTAATAGACTTTTCTTTAGATATAGTTGAGATAAATAGTAAGCCTCTGGCTAAAAAAGGTAAACGCTCAGGGAAAAAACAAATTTGGCAATGTTCTTCTTGTTTGACTCGTTCCATCCTTCCCTTCAGGGAAAGAATAGTAAAGTGTTCATGTGGGGGAAACTTTACTCCCTTAACAAAACAAGTGATAAAGGAAGGAAGAATAGTAATAGACCTCCCTTCCCCCCAAGAAATCAAAAAATATGTACTGGAACAATTAAATAAGCTTTCTTAGAGGTCCCAGTGCCATGTCTTTACATGATACACATACTGGCATACAGCGTTTAGCGGATAGCGTATAGTAAAAAACTATAATTGGACATCTTGTTCGTAGTTCATTGATTAAAATCTTCTGTTTGTTCGTTGTTTTTGTCGATGAACTGTGAACTCATAACTATGAACTCTAAGAGGGGGATGGGATGAGGGGAAAATTAACCATTTAACTAAATTAACCAGTTAACCAACAGAACAATGAACTTGAGGAGTAAGAAATTGCCTTTAATCATACAAAAATATGGAGGGAGTTCGCTTAATTCACTGGAAAGAATTAAGAAAGTAGCTAAAAGGGTTCTGCAGGCAAAGAAAGAAGGAAATGATATAGTAGCAGTAGTTTCAGCTATGGGAGATACTACTAATGAATTATTAGCTCTTGCCTTACAAATTGATTCTCATCCCCCCAAAAGAGAACTAGATATGCTTTTATCTACAGGAGAAATTATTTCCTGCGCTTTACTGTCTACAGCCCTTCACTCTCTGGGAGCCAAAGCCATATCCTTCAGTGGTTCTCAGGTAAGAATAATCACCAATGGAGCTCATACTAAAGCTCGTATTTTGAAAATTGAAACAGAAAGGATTTTAAGGGAGATCAAGAAAGGTGAAATCGTGGTAGTTGCCGGCTATCAGGGGATTACTCTACAGAACACTATTACTACCCTGGGAAGGGGAGCGTCAGACACTACCGCGGTAGCGTTAGCTGCAGTATTAAAAGCGGACTTATGCGAAATTTACAGTGATGTAGAGGGGGTATATACAGCTGACCCCCGCATAGTGCCTCAGGCACAAAAACTCAAGCATATTTCTTATGAGGAAATGCTGGAAATGGCTAGTTTAGGAGCCCAAGTTATACATCTGCGAGCGGTAGAAATAGCCAGGAGATATAGAGTCTCTTTGCATATACGCTCTAGTTTCAGTCAAAAGGAGGGAACAATAATTGATTAATAACGATTATATGGAACGATTTGTGGTATCCGGAATCACTCTTGATGAAAAGGAAACTAAGGTAACCATTAAGAAAGTACCCGATGAACCAGGAACGGCTGGTTTCATTTTCACCCAATTAGCCGAAGCTAGTATTAATGTGGATATGATTATTCAAAGCAGCACAAAGCAAGGAAAAAATGACATTTCCTTTACCATAAAAGAGGAAGGCCTGGAGGATACAAGAAGAGTAATGGAGAAAATAGGGAAAAAATTGGAAATTGAAGAGATAATTTATGATTCGGATATGGCCAAGGTTTCTTTGATAGGTGCAGGAATGCAATCCCACCCTGGAGTTGCCGCCCGTATGTTTACCTGCATAGGAGAGAAAAAAATAAACATTGATATGATAAGCACCTCAGAAATAAAGATATCCTGTGTAGTCAGAAAAAAGGAAGGAAAAAAAGCAGTAAGAGCTATCCATCAGGAATTTAAACTGGATAAAGAGGAGGATTTTGAAACTTAATGAAAAATGGATGAAACTAGCCTTAAGATTGGCTAAAAAAGGTGAAGGAAAAGTTTCTCCTAATCCTATGGTAGGAGCTGTTCTTACTAAAAAGGAAAAAGTGATTACTACTGGATATCATAGATACTTCGGCGGACCGCATGCCGAAGTAGAAGCTATTGAAAAGGCAAAAGGTGAAGCTCAAGGCACTACTTTATATGTCAGCCTGGAACCATGCAATTATTATGGGAAAACCCCTCCTTGTACAGAAAAGATAATTCAAGCCGGCATTAAAAAAGTAATAGCAGCCACATCAGACCCTACTTCTAAAGGAGGGCTAACACGCCTGGCAAGAGAAGGTATCGAAACCGAACTGGGAGTCTGCCAGGAAGAAGCAAAGAAGTTAAATGAGGCCTTCTTCAATTACCTAAGGGAAAAGAGGCCTTTTGTCATAGTCAAGACAGCAATCAGTCTGGATGGAAAAATTGCTACCCCCGGCGGGGAATCTAAGTGGATAACCGGTGAAAAATCACGTAGATTCGCTCATTCCCTCAGGGATAAAGTGGATGCTATTCTAGTAGGAATAAATACTGTGATCAAAGATGACCCTTCCCTACTTCCTCCTTCCTCCAAAAGAAGATTTGTTCGGATTGTCCTGGATAGCAAACTAAGAATTCCCCTAGAGGCACGTCTCTTAAACGACCAGGAAAAAGCCGGTACGTTTATCTTCACTACCTCTCAGGCAAATAAGAAGAGATTAGAAGAGTTAAAAGAGAAAGGAATCGAGGTAGTGGTAACAGAAGCGGAAGAAGAAAAGGTAAGTCTAAAGGAAGTCCTAAAGAAGCTAGGAGAGCTTGAAATAATGAGTCTTCTCGTGGAAGGAGGGGGAGAGGTAATCGCTTCTTTTTTTGAGGAAAAAAGAGTGGACAAGGTATTCCTCTTTCTTGCCTCTCGTATAATAGGAGGAAAAGAAGCCCCTACCTGGGTAGAAGGAAAAGGAGTCAATTTATTAAAGGAGACTCCCTATATAAGCATAGATTCATTGAAGAAAATAGAGGGAGACTATCTTTTACAGGGATATGTAAAATAACTTCACTCCATATTTTTTGGCTTATATCCTAACCTATGGAAAGGATTGGCTACGCTAGAAGCAATATTCTTCAGGTGAGCACTCACTCGTTTTAAGTATCGAGCCAGAAGAGCACAGATGATACCCATTCTGGAAGAAACCTGTGTGTCTTCAATAAGGTCTTCCACAACCTTCTCGCAGTGAACAGCTATTCTTGCATGTCTCTCCATTATTTGCTTGGCTAAATCAATATCTGCGTTTTTGAAAGCATCTATTGTCTTATCAAAGAGTCCCTCTATATCCTTCTCAATTTCTTTTATCCTCTCAATGTATTTTCCTTTTAGGCGTTGCGGATATTTGTGGGAAAGCTCTATCAAATTCTTAGAGTAATCACCGATTCTTTCTATATCTATAACTATAGTAATCAAAACCAGACAAGAGGTAACATCTTGCTGGGGATTTATAGAAAGGTGCTCCAAAATTTTTCTCCGTACGCTTCTCTGCAGCTCATTAAGCTCTCGGTCGATCTTGTAAATATCTTCCTTTTCCTTCTCTTTATCCAGTAAAACGCGCAGGGAAAAAGAAAACATACTTTTAGCCACCAGAAGCATCTTTTCTGTTTCTTTAAGAGCTTCACTTAGCAATCCTGCTCTTTTCCAAAGCTGAAAAAACTCTCTAAACATATATTTCACCTCCTGGTAAGAATGATTACAAGAATTGGTAGTAAAAAAAACCCTGAAATCAAATAAACAACAGCAAGCATTCTTTTTTCCTTAATAAAGGAGCTAAACCCTTCAGCAAGTCCGATAGGAACTCTTCTTAAAGGATACCATACACAAATTCCCAGTAAATTGAAAGTTAAATGAGCAAGGGCTGCCTGGACTCCTACGAAAGACCCGGTAACTAAGGAAGCGAGGATGGCTGTAATTACCGTTCCTATATTTGCTCCCAGGATATAGGGATAAATCTTTCTTAAAGTTAACAAACCCGCTCCTACCAGAGGAACTACCAAAGAAGTAGTAACTGAACTAGACTGAATTACAGCTGTCAATGAGAGTCCTAATAAAAAGCTTTTTCCGGCAGTTCCAAACAGATATTTATCCAAAAATAGTTCCGTTTTTTCACTCATCAGGGAGCGAGTCATAGCTACCAGAACGGTCAGTGCAATAAAGAGAAAGACAAGAGAGACAACGAGTAACACAACAGGACTGTAAGCAAGAAAACCCTCTATAGAATTGGAGACAGGCTCAAGAACAATCTTTAAAGGACTGGTAATTTTCAGTCCACCCGCTCCTTCAAAAATCTGAGCTAAAAAATGGGAAATTTTCTCAATAATATGAAAATGAATCTCTAGCGGAAAAAAGATAAGAATAGATAGCACATTGAAAAAATCATGCACCACAGCAGCAGAAAAAGCATGTCCAAACTCTCTTTTCTTAGTGATGTGAGCAAGAGAAACTAAAATATTAGTGACTGTAGTGCCAACATTGGCTCCCATAATAATGGGGATAGCATTAACGATATTGATACTTCCTGTACCCACCAGAGCCACTACAATAGAGGTAGTAACGGACGAGCTCTGTACCAACGAGGTGGCAAGAATACCAATGAAAAGTCCCACCAGCGGATTAGAGGTAGTGCTGATTAATTGGTTGACAAATCCGCCCCCTAATAACTTCAAAGAGCTACCAAGAAGGTTTATGCATAAGAGAAAAGTATAAACAGCACCGATTAAGACGAAAACCCGTAGGGCTTTAGGTAGCCTCATTAACTAGTCCTCGATTTCTTCCAGGATTCGTTTGGCTGCTCTCACAGGGTCAGCCGAATCCAGGATAGGACGTCCTATTACCACAAAATCAGCTCCTCTTTTAATTGCTTGCCGGGGAGTCAATACCCTCTTTTGCTCATCTTTTTTTGAGCCTTTTGGTCTTACTCCCGGAACGATTAGAAGAAGGTCATTTCCAAAATTCCTGCGTAATTCTTCAATTTCATAAGAAGAGGCAACTACTCCATCTAGCCCTCCTTTTTTTGCCAGATTTGCCAGGTGTATAACCTCCTCCTTCAAATTCCTTTCAATCCCTAGCTCCTCTTCTAGCACTTGGGAATTCAAGGAAGTGAGAAGGGTAACTCCTAATACTTTGATAAATCTATTTCTTTTCTTGGCTGCTTTTCTTGCCCTTTGTATCATTCCCAAACCGCCAAGCGTATGCATAGTAAACATATCCACTCCTAAATCTGCTACTGTTTCAGCCGCTTTTTCCACCACAGAGGAGATATCGTAAAACTTAGCATCATAAAAGACCTTCACCTTCTTTTTCTTAATAACTTTTATAATTTTGGGACCGTACCTGGTAAATAAGCGATGGCCTACTTTGAAAATTCCCACAAAATCGGCCAGTTTTTCCACTAACCCTTCAACTTCTTCTTGAGTATCTACATCTAAAGCTAAAATTAACTTCTCTCTTGCCTGGATAGCCATTTTCCTCATCTCTTTCCCAGAAAAACATAAGGACATACCTGTTGATAAGCGCAAGTAAGCAAACGGCAGGCCTGGTAACTTGGCTTTGCCTCATAAGACCTGGCACGAATTCCCGCTGATGCTTCCTTGATTTTTTCTACAGTTTGACAAAGGTTCTCCTCAGTTAGAGTTGCTACTCCCCTCAAACCTGACTCTAGAAAGTGAAGTTCCACTCGCTCTGGAATTTTTCCAAATATTTTTTGATAAGCAAGAGCATAAAGAGCTAACTGCAGACTTTTTTTTGTCCTTTTGTCCGCACTTTTTTTCTCCCGGACATTAGAAGATTTAAAGTCAATAATACAAACCTCTCCATTATGGATGTCTATACGATCCCATCGTCCCATAATTTGATTATTCTCTAATGGAAATCTAAACTCTTTTTCCACATAAGTAGGTAAATGCTTTTCCTTTTGAACCATCTGGTAAAATCTATGCAGTGCTTTTCTTCCTTCCTCCAGGCGCTGTTCTTCGTGTTCTCGACTGAGGAATCCCTCACTTGTCCAACAGTTGTGAAAAACGGAGAGGAGCTCATCTTCTCCCATTTTCTCTCCGCTCAGCCTGCGACGATAGTACTTTTGAACTGCCTCGTGAAGAGCGCTACCATAAACCACAGCATGATGCTGCATAATGGGCACACGAATTATATGAACATATTTATACTTCAAAGGGCAGGTAAGATAATCATCTATCCTTCGATAGCTCAGAGTTAGTATTTCTGTAGGAGGGATGGTCTCCTCCCGCTGACCTTTCTTCCCTGCCGGAGAAGCATTCCGTTCAATTACCTCCAGAGAAGATACTTTATTAGGTACCACATCTGCTTTGGATAAATCTAGAGCCTCCATAATAAACTGCGAAATTTTCCTGGGACGTTTTCCTCCACAATCTCGAGCACTAGCAAAATAGAGTTCCTTTTTAGCTCGAGTCATTCCTACATAAAAGAGGCGTCTTTCCTCTTGAAGATGAAAGTTTCCACTGGGTAAGATATCTTTAATCAAGGGGTCGGGTAAAGGTATGCCCTCACGGCGAAAATAACTGGGAAATCGTTGGGATACTAGATTTGCCATAATCACCACAGGGAATTCCAAGCCCTTTGCCTTATGAACAGTGAGAACATTAACTGCATCAATTTCCATATCAATTTCAGCCGCAGCAGGGTCATCTCCTGCTTCGATGAGTAAATCAAGATAACTGATAAATTGAGGAACTCTGTCGTGAGTAATAACATTGGAGGTACTACGGATGATATCAAAAAAGCGGGCTATATTTTTAACCTTTTCTTCGTCAGATGGGGAAGGGGAAGAGATTAATCTTTTAAGATATCCGCTTTTAGTAATGAATTTATAAAGAACCTCTCCTGTGGAACGCTTTATTGATAAATCTGCATATTCTCCTAAATCTCTAATAACTCTATCAATAATAGTCTTACCTTCTGGAGAAACTTCTTCCTCTAATTCTGGAATTCCGGAAAGGTGGGAAAAAACATAGAAAAGAGAGCGATTCCTGCGGCTGGCATAATTCATACACAGAGTAAGGTCTCTCGCAGAAAGCTCATAGGTGGGAGAAATGCTAAGATGATAGAAACTAACGCTATCATCGAAGTTAGCCACACTGCGAAGAAAAGAGATTAAGAAACGAATTTCCTCACGCAGATACAATCCTTCATTTCCTGAAAAAAACCAGGGAATATCTGCCATATTTAAGGACCGCAGGAAAGCATCAGCACTCTTGTTCGCCCGCACCAGGATAGCAAAATCCCCATAGCTATAACCTTTTTTTTCTACCCTTTCTTTAATTAATTTAGCTACTCCCTCTGCTTCGCTGGAAAGAGTATCAAAGAAGAGATACTTTACTATCCCTTCTTCTTTTACTTGAGAGGTAAGACGTTTGCTTATATTATTCTGGAACTCCAGACGGTCAGGATTATTGTAGTTTATCAGACGATAGGCAGTATCTAGAATTATCTGCCTGGAACGATAATTCTCTGTTAAAATAATCTTATTAGCTTCAGGATAAATATCCATAAATCCCAGAACATTACTGATAGCTGCTCCCCTGAATTTATAAATAGACTGGTCATCGTCTGCTACCACAGTGATATTTTGGTAACGGGCCGCCAGTAACTTAACCAACTGAAACTGAGTATAATTAGTATCTTGAAATTCATCTACCAGGATATAGCGAAAGCGCTCCTGGTAAAGCCTTAGAGTAGCTGGGTGGCTTCGAAAAAGCTTCAAGGGCAGGGTTATCTGATCTCCAAAATCTATTTTCCCATACTTGGCAAGAAGGTCCTGGTATTTTTGATAGGTCCTGGCTATTTCCATTTGTTGACTGGCGATCTCAGCTAGCTCCATATCTTCCAGGTTAACCTTTGCTTTCTCCTTGAGCCCCTT
Organism: uncultured Clostridia bacterium; assembly: GCA_964594375.1. Lineage (GTDB taxonomy): Bacteria > Aerophobota > Aerophobia > Aerophobales > AE-B3A > AE-B3A. The sequence continues at coordinate 8,281 of CAZQMG010000065.1, forward strand.
GGCGTAATCAAGATACTCCTTTGGGGCAACGTCTTCATCCTTGGCCCGACTAAAAAGAGTAGTCATAGCCTCAATGTAACGGGTAGGGTTACCTAAAGGACGGTAATAAGAAAGAGAAAATTCAAAGAGACGGTCTCTGAAGAAGATAATTTGTTCCGGCTTGGTCAAAACCTGCAAGTTCGGGTCAAGGCCCAACTTTAGAGCATGCTCCCTTAATACTTCATCTCCAAAAGCATGAAATGTACCAATCCACGTGCCAGTATACCCATAGGGCACCAGTATATCAACTCTTTCCTCCATCTCCGTAGCTGCTTTTTCCGTAAAGGTAAGAGCTAGTATTTCTTCAGGCTTTACCCTTTTACTAGCGATAAGATAAGCAATACGTCGAGTAATAACTTGAGTTTTGCCTGTTCCTGCTCCAGCTATAATTAAAAGAGGCCCTTTTCCATGAGTAACCGCCTCTTTCTGCTCTTTGTTTAACCCCTCTAATATTTCCAACTTCCGTCCTTTCTGTCCCCTTCCTTTCTATGCTTTTCTGCTTAAAATCTGTCAGCCTAACTCTAACTATATTAGCACATCATTACCCTTAAGACAACTACCCGCATTGTGTCCATATAAAAGACATTACTGATAGATGATTTTGCTCCCGTCCTCTTTTTTGTTTTAATTTCACTGGGACTATCCATGCTATTATAGATGCCGAAATTTCGGAGATTCCGCTCCTTTGATACTTCTGACACTTCAAACATTTTTATCATCTTTACCGAAAATGTTAAATATCAAAATAACTGACATCTAAACAGAGGAAAGATTATGGAGAACAAAAGAGGAATTTCTAATAGACGAAATAGCCAAAAGGCTGAACAATACGTTAGGAGGCTGGTGAAAAACCCTCTAATTTTCATCATGAGTTTTATGTCAACTTCGCTCTTTCTCAAAGTAAATATTTTACAAAAATCTTTATCTGTGCTATAATAGAGGCGATTTTGAAGTTAAAAAATACCCTGATAAGGAGGTAAATCTCCCAATTATCAAGATGAATTTTACCAAGACAGTTAAATTGTCGGCAAAATTCCTTAGCTTTCTTTTAAAGGAAAGGGAAATTGCTAAAAAGATTGATGCAATTTACACTCTTGCTTATTATGTCTTAGCTCATGCCTATAGCCAAAAAGGACTTTAT
>CAZQMG010000066.1:0-9392 GCA_964594375.1 uncultured Clostridia bacterium
CACAACCTAATCGGGCTATGGCTAGTTGCATTTTCAATGTCATCAGCAAAGTAGTCCCCCAATACGGAAAAATTAAAGTTACTTCCATCCCATCTTATGCCGAGGTCTATCTCGATGGTGCCCACCGTGGAAAAACGCCCATCACTCTTAACAATGTCAAAGTGGGCAAGCACACTATCAAAGTTACTAAAAAAGACTATTATAATTACTCAGAAACGGTTCAGGTAAAAGGGAGTAGTACTACTTATGTATCTGCTCGACTTGAACCTGTTCCTAGAACAGGCTCAATTTATATAAACTCTACTCCCTCCAATGCCACGGCTTATCTCGATGGTGTTTACCGGGGAAGAACCCCTCTTACTATCAGTAATTTAGAAGTAGGCGAATACCAGATTAAGATAAGTAAAGACGACTACTATGATTGGCACTCCACTGTTCAGATAAAACAAAATATAACTGCCCAGGTGTTTGCCCAGCTTGAGCCAATACCAATGACAGGTTCTCTTTACGTCACCTCCTCACCCCGCTGCGCCAGAGTATTTCTGGACGGAATAGAAAGAGGAACTACTCCCATCACTATAGCTGATATAGAGATGGGCTGGCATGAGGTAGTGATAATAAAAGAATATTACCGAGCTTATGTAGAGTACCTATATATTTATGCAGGAGAGCAATCAGAAGTGGAGGCAGATTTGGATAGAATATGAGGAACGGAAGGAAGAATTCAGCACTTAATTTTTAAGATGTATGTTGGTGAGAGTAGAGAACTTTTTGATAGTTTTCTACAGTCTTAATAAATCAGAGCTATATAACTTACCTCTGACAGGTCTTTACTCATGAAAATGAATTGCCATCTATTTTGCTACCAACCAGTTCCAGTCAATTCAAATTTTGATTGACCCTTTCTACTTTTTCTAAAAGACCTTTAAAGCCTAGATTTACTTTCAATTTTTCATAACGGGACGATAAAGGGCATTGACTGCGATATTAAAACTTATATAATACAAATGTAGTATATCGTAAACGAAAAGAAAGCCTTTGATGATTATATTTGATTCGTCCACATTGATTCTCTTGGCAAAAGTTGAACTCCTGAAAGAAATAGCCAGGCAGTTAGAAGTAGTAATTCCAAGAGAGGTAGAAAGGGAAAGCACAGTTAAGAACACCTTCGACGCCAAGTTAATAAAAAAGCTAATTGAGGATGGTAAAATCAGAGTAGCAAAAGTAAGGGGAAAGAAGGGAAAGAAGAAACTAACGGATGACTTCAACATAGGAGAAGGTGAGGTATCTGCTTTGCTTCTTGCCAGGGATAAGGATTTTCCCTTGGCCACAGATGATGGACCAACAATAAAAGCATGCAAAATTCTGGACGTGAAATTCACCACTGCCATTCACTTTCTGATAGGAACATATGAGAAGGGCATTTTGAGTAAAGATATGGCGCTCGTTAAGCTTGAAAAACTTAAAAAATATGGCAGATATAGCTCTCGTATAATTGATAATGCGTTCAGAAGGATAAAAGGAGGCTAGCCGGATGAATGTTATGAGTTTAAGATTAGAGAAAAGGGAGATGAAACTTATTGAAGAAATGGCAAAGAAAGAGGGGAAAGATAAATCCACCATAACCAGGCAGTTGATAGGTTATGGATTAACTTACTTAATGCTAAGACTGTACAGAGAAGGCAGGTTATCACTGGAGAAGGTAGCAAAAGAATTAGACCTTTCCATAAGCGAAACTATAGATTTACTTTCAGAGTTTGGGATCAAAGCTCCTATAGATTATGATGACTATTTAAAAGGATATGAAGTGATGAAAGAAGCATTATGAGATTAACCTTTACTATCAAGAGATTGCAGTTTATCATCTAAAGAAAAATCTTCCAGAGGAAGAACTGGGCACTTATTTTTTAAGACTTTGCCTCTTTAAGTAATCATAAGTGCCTTTTTCACGCACAGTTTCAAACATTGTTACCAGGTTGTCTATAGGGACAGTAGGCTGTATGTTATGGACGGTGTTAAATACAAATCCTCCGCCTTTACCAAACGTGAGCATATTATTTTCAACTTCTTCTTTTATATTTTCAGGGGTTCCAAAAGGCAAGGTCTTTTGTGTATCAACACCTCCGCCCCAGAATACAAATTTATCTCCATAGTTTTTCTTTAAAAAATCCGGATCCATCCCGGCTGCGGATATCTGGACAGGGTTTAATATATCAATCCCAGCACTTACAAAATCGTCTAAAAAATCTACGTTAGAGCCACAACTATGAAAAAAGGTTTTCCAATTTGTATTTTCATGAACCCAATCATTCATCGCTTTATGTAGTGGTTTAAAAACCTCTCTGTATAGATTTGGTGATATAAAAGGGCCATTCTGGGATCCAAAATCTGTACCGCTCATCACAATTATGTCTATCCGATCCTGAACTGCCTCCCTGTACATCTTGAGATTCTTCATCTGAAGCTCAAATTGATATTGAAATATCTCTTTTATATACTGTTTCCTGGTTATCGCTGACACATACCATTCCTCTACATCTCTAATCCCCTTCGGGTAGGGGATATGGGGACCGGGAACAATTGCTATATCTCCAAATCCTGCTCCCAAAAAATTACCTACCAGAGAATAGTCAGTATTCTCATAATACCATCTAGAGGTTTTATCCAGATACTTCAGATCTTCATCTGTATATAAGGAATATGTTTGCTCAACCCATTCTTTGGGGTCGAGCTTGCTCTCATCGATTGGCTCCTGCCTTATTATTGTATCAAAATAATACCCTCCTTTGGGCATCTTTCCGGATGGAGGAGCACTCCTGTCTCCTTTCGGATACTGAACAATATCTCCGTTTTCAAGCACATCATACTCAAAATTTCCTGAGATTAAAACCTCTGTACCGTCAAACATTTTAAATTTTTTCCAATTTTCATTCCTATATCCAAATAGTGTTACAGGTAATTGGATACCATATGTGTCTATTCCCAGTAATTGCTTGACCTCATCTTCAACTTCTGCAAGCATCTGAAAGGGATCATACACTTTAACCAATCCCTTTGATATGCCCAGCGCATTTTTGAGTTTAGCATAGATACTTGCCTGTATTCCTGTCACAAGCGTGCTCCCCAAATCAAGGGGAATTCTATCGGCTTCTTGGTGATTGATAGCAAGTTTTACTCTTTCCCGGGAAATCATATCTTCTTCTCCTCTTTCTTATTATAATTACCCTAACTATTCATTATTATAGTTGAAAATCATTTACATTATACAAGAATATCTTCATCTTATCAACCCCGCCTGCGATTGAGAGCGCTGAAAAAGTACGATTTCGTCATTGCGAGACGTCTGCCTGTGCCAGCACGGCAGACAGGAAGCCGAAGCAATCTCAAGTCGGGTTAACTTGACAAAATCTATCACTCTCATATTTTATAAGCGATGTAAATCCCGTTAGAAAGTTGGGATAGATCTGGTCAGAGATAAAGCCTTTAATAGGGCAAGCAGGGGGACCTTTTCTAACGAGATAGAGAGCAAGGGAGGAATAGAGATATAATGGTTAAGAATCTAGTTATTGTGGAGTCTCCCGCAAAGGCTAAGACGATAAATAAGTTTCTGGGTAAAAATTTTCAGGTTGAATCCTGTTATGGACATATAAAGGACCTGCCCAAGAAAAAACTGGGGATAGATATCGAAAATGAGTTTAAACCTACCTATCAGATAATTCATGGCAAAAGAAAGACCGTCAAGAAATTAAGGGACTTAAGTAAAACTATGGAACAGGTCTATTTGGCTACTGATTTAGATAGAGAAGGAGAAGCTATCGCCTGGCATCTTTCCCAGGAGCTTGAGCACACCAAGGGAGGAAGAATAGTCTTTAACCAGATAACAAAAGAGGCTGTGCAAAATGCTATAAAGAGTCCCAGCGATATCAATGTCAATAAAGTCGATGCTCAACAGGGAAGAAGAGCACTGGATCGCCTGGTAGGATATAAGCTTTCCCCCCTCCTATGGGAAAAGGTGAAGAGAGGACTTTCCGCCGGAAGAGTCCAGTCGGTAGCAGTAAGACTTATTTGTGAACGAGAAAAAGAGATTGAAAAATTTGTTTTAAAGGAATATTGGACTATTCTGGCTAAATTTTCTTCTCCTGGCAGAAAGGTTATTCTAGAGGCAAAGTTATCAAAGGTAGAGGATAAGGCAATAAAGATATTAAATGAGAAGGAAGCAAGGGAACTGGCGGAAAGGATAGAAAAAGAGAGGTATAGAATAACAGAGGTAAAAAAAGAGAAGAAAGAGAGGTCTCCCTATCCACCATTTATTACCAGCACTCTGCAACAGACAGCTAGCTATTACCTGAAATTATCTACCAGTCAGACTATGAAGATAGCCCAGAACCTCTACGAAGGACAGGATGTAGGAAAAGAGGAGAGAATAGGTCTGATTACCTATATGCGCACAGATTCTGTGCGAGTGGCTAAAGAAGCACAGTTGCAGGCAAGGAACTACCTCAAAAAGGAATTGGGAGAAGAGTTTGTTCCAACTAAGATACCCTTCTACAAAAATAAAAAATCGAGTCAAGATGCTCATGAGGCTATAAGACCGACCAGTGTCTGGCGGACTCCGGATAAGATGAAAAAATATCTGCCCAGCCGTCACCTTAAGCTATACGAACTAATCTGGCGAAGATTTCTTGCTTCTCAGATGAAAAAGGCAATTTTGAGCACGGTTACGGTAAGTATTCAGAGTGAAAAATATCTTTTTCAGGCAGAAGGAAAAAAGATTGAATTTCCTGGATTCATCAGTATCTATAAAGAAAAAGAGGGGAAAGAGAAGATTCTACCTCCTATTAAAGAAGGAGAGGTTCTAAAGTTGAAAGAACTTGTTTCCAAACAGCGCTTCACCCAACCTCCCTCTCATTATACGGAAGCCTCTCTGGTAAAAGCCTTAGAAGAAAAAGGGATAGGAAGGCCGAGCACCTATGTCCCTACCATTGTTACTATCAAAACAAGGGGTTATGTGAGATGGCAGAAAGGCAAACTCATTCCCACTCTCCTGGCAAAGGTAGTAAATGACCTCCTGATAGACAATTTCTCTACTATTCTTGATACCCGTTTTACTGCCCGGATGGAAGAAGGTCTGGATGCGGTGGAGGAGGGAAAGAAAAAATGGATAATTCTAATAGGTGATTTTTACCATCAATTCGATAAGGATCTAAATATAGCTAAAGAGAAAATGAAGAACATCAAAAAAGAAGGGCTTCAAATTAACTCAACTAAATGTGAGCAGTGCGGAAAAAAGATGGTTCTAAAGTTTGGCCGTTACGGAGCATTCCTGGCTTGTTGTGATTACCCGGAATGTAAAAACACCAGAGATATAAGTAATAAAACAGGGGTAAGGTGTCCTACTCCAGATTGTAAAGGAGAAATAGTGGAGAGGACATCCAAAAAGGGAGCTATTTTTTATGGTTGCTCTAAATTTCCTCAATGCAAGTTTGTCTCTCAACAGCCCCCCGTCAAAGAAATTTGTCCTCATTGCCAGAATCCTTTTCTTTTCAGAGACAAAGATGGCTTTAAATGCCCCCGCTGTGGCGAAAAAATTAAGGGTTATAGAATAGAAGAGCTAAAATTGGAAAAAATTCCTTATAAGATAATAAAGAAAATAAATGCAGATAGAGTGGCTCAATAGATTTCAGCAATACCTCACCCAGGAGAGAAATCTATCCTATCAAACAGTGAAAAGCTATACCAGTGATATAAAGGACTTCCTCAGCTTTCTCTCTTCAAGAAAAAAAGAGCTAGAAGAAGTGGGGTATCCCATAGTACGAGAATATCTTAGCTCACTACAGAAAAGAAGCTTACAGAAATCTACTCTGGCACGCCGGGTATCTGTCTTGAAAAACTTCTTCCACTATCTTTATCTAAAAGGATACCTCTCCTCTTTTATCTTATCTGGGCTACGAGGTCCAAAGCTGGAGAAAAAAATTCCTTCTTTCTTAGAGGAAGAAGAAGTAGAGAGGCTCTTAAGCTCAGTGAAAGGAAATAATTTTTTTCATTATAGGGATAAAGCCGCTTTAGAACTATTGTATGCTACGGGGATGAGAATAGCCGAGCTGGCAGATTTGAATATAGATAATATTGACTTTGCAGGGGAAACAGTTAAAGTTAGAGGCAAAGGAAATAAGGAGAGAATAATCCCTGTAGGAAATTATGCTCTGAAAGCATTGACACCCTACAGGGAATTACGTAGAGAGAAAGCAAAACCTGGCGTCAAGGCACTATTTCTAAATAAATCTGGCCAGAGACTATCGGACAGATTTATGCGAAAAAAAATAAATAGATATCTGGATCTAGCCGATATTCATAAAGTTTCAGGTCCCCATAGCCTACGTCATTCTTTTGCCACTCATCTCTTAAATCGAGGAGCAGATATACGTTCGGTGCAAGAGCTGCTTGGTCATGAAAGACTCTCCACTACTCAAATCTATACACATTTGAGTATAAAAAGACTGAAGGAAGTCTATGACAAAGCTCATCCAAGAGCATAATTCGTTGCTCGTTGCTAGTTGCTCGTTGCTCGTAAGAAAAGTAAATAACTAAGAAGATTAGAGATTTTAGAGATTTGGATATCTGGAAGAAAGGTATAGAAATCGTTAAAGACGTATATGGAATAGTAGAAAAATTTCCTAAACAAGAGTTCTATGGTTTAGTATCCCAAATACAAAGATCCGCTGTTTCTATACCATCAAATATAGCCGAAGGATTCAACAGATTTCATAATAAAGAATATAAACAGTTTTTATATATAGCATTAGGTTCCTGTGCTGAGCTAGAAACACAGATTGAAATAGCTTCAGAGTTAAAATATATAAATAATGAAAAGAAAAAAGATATATTAGAAAAAATTAACCATGAGTCTCGTATGCTCACGAACTTAATCAAAAAGATTGATTCACGAGCGACGAGCAACTAGCGACTAGCAACGAAATAGAGGGGGTTTAAATTGCGTTCTACTACTATTTTAGCGGTAAGAGATAAAAAACATGTAGCTATTGCTGGCGACGGGCAGGTAACCTTTGAAGATACCATTATGAAGCACAAAGCACATAAGTTAAGAAGGCTTCATAAGGGAAAGATATTAGCTGGTTTTGCCGGCGCAATCGCCGATGCTCTTACTCTTTTTGAGAAATTTGAAAAGAAAATTGAACAATACCAGGGAAATCTTTCCCGTGCTTCCCTGGAGCTGGCTAAGGACTGGCGACAGGATAAGACTCTGCGCAGACTGGAAGCCTTAATGATTGTAGTCAATAAGGAAAAATCTCTATTAATATCGGGAAGTGGAGACGTGATTGAACCCGACGATAGAGTGATAGCTATTGGCTCAGGAGCTGGTTATGCTCAAGCAGCAGCCCAGGCTTTAGCTGACCACACCAATTATCCTCCTAAAAAGATTGTAGAAATAGCCATGCATATAGCTGCTTCTATATGTATTTATACAAATGACAATATCACGGTTGAGGAATTATAGATTTTCTTTGAAGTATAGGAACTTATACGTTTGCCGAAGGACATTCCTCAAGAAGAGCGTATAGCGGTTAGCGGATAGCGTATAGTGAAAAATAAAAATACAAAATCACAACGGATGAGTTTATAGTTCATGGTTCATCGATAAGGACAACAGACTATGAGAGGAAAGTATCCTCTCTCCTGAGGGGAGAGGATTAAGGTGAGGGGGTACGAATAACGAATAAAATGGTGAATTATGGTTTTTAGCTTTGAGTCTTTCGCCTTGATGATTTATCCTATACGCTAAACGCTATATGCTATCCGCTATGTCTAATAGGAGATGGAGAATGAGGGAAAAGCAACTTACTCCTCCCGCCATTGTAAGGGAGTTAAATAAATATATCATAGGACAGGATGATGCTAAACGTGCTGTAGCTATCGCCTTAAGAAATAGATGGCGTCGTCAGAAGCTGCCTGCTAAGATGCGCGATGAGGTAGCCCCTAAAAATATTATTATGATTGGACCCACTGGAGTGGGAAAGACAGAAATTTCGCGAAGATTAGCACAATTGACCCAGGCTCCTTTTATAAAGATAGAAGCAAGTAAATATACTGAAGTAGGTTATGTGGGCAGAGATGTGGAATCTATGGTCAGAGATTTGATGAACATAGCCGTGCACACAGTCCAGGGAGAGATGGTACAGAAAGTAAGAAAGAAAGCGAGAAGACTGGCTGAAGAAAGACTTTTAGATATTCTCCTTCCACCTCCCCCAAAAACTTTATCCTCAGGGGAGCAAGAGGAAGGCGAAGAAGATAGAAGGATAGAGAGGGCAAGGAAAACCAGAGAGAAACTGAGAGAGAAATTAAATAATAAGGAACTGGAGGATAGATTAATTGAGATAAAGGCCACGGAAAGACTCACTCCTATGATAGAGATATTTAGTAGTGCTGGAACAGAACAGATGGGGATGAACTTCCAGGATTTATTGGGGGATATGCTTCCCAAGCGAATTAAGGAAAGGAAAGTTCCTTTAAAAGAGGCCCGTCAGATTGTCACCGAAGAAGAGGCTCAAAAATTGATAGATAAGGACAAGGTTATTGAAGACGCTACTCATCGCACAGAGAACTCGGGGATAATATTCGTTGATGAAATAGATAAGGTGGTAGGAGGAGGGGTAGATAAGATAGACGTCTCCCGAGAAGGAGTGCAAAGAGACCTTTTGCCAATAGTGGAAGGAACTACAGTAGCTACTAGATATGGACCTATTAAGAGTGACCATATCCTTTTTATAGCTGCCGGAGCTTTTCATTCTGCTTCCCCTTCTGATTTAATTCCTGAACTTCAGGGTAGATTCCCCATTCGGGTAGAACTGGATAGGCTTACCCAGAACGATTTTGAGAGAATTTTGACTGAACCCAAAAATGCCTTGATTAAACAATATCAAGCTCTAATAGAAACAGAAGGAATAAATCTTGTTTTTAAGGATAGCTCTATCAAAGAAATCGCCCTTTTGGCTTTTTTAGTGAACGAACGAACAGAAGATATTGGAGCAAGAAGACTATACACCATTATGGAGAAGCTTCTGGAAGATATCAGCTTCAAGGCTGCTAATATAAGGAAGAGGTCTTTCACTATTACTGCCAAATATGTGCAAGAGAGACTAAAGAATATTGTGGAAAGTGAGGACCTTTCTCGCTATATTCTATGATAAATCTCTCCGCGTCCACATTTGATAGGTTTGTCTTTGGTAATAGATTCTCTGCCTTTTGTTCTTGTCCATCCTTTCCTGTTATTTTTCTTTCTTCCGTTTTCCTACTAAAGTTCTCTCCTTTGAGTCTATTTTTCCCTGAGCTCCCAAAATCACCGTCTACTTTCAATTTTTCAGAGAAGGGTCAGA
>CAZQMG010000067.1:0-8921 GCA_964594375.1 uncultured Clostridia bacterium
ACCAAAAGGGTAAGCTCAACTACCATCCTCCTTTTCTACTCAATATGGCAGGAATTATTCTTATATATTCCGTAAAGAATTCTTATTCTTATAAAAATCTTAAAATCCAGCCCCAGAGACCAGTTATCAATATACTCCACCACTCGAAGCCCCCAAAAAAAAGGATAGCTTGCCAGGTAAGCCCTAAAGGGAAGGACAAAGTAATCCATCCAGGTGGGTCAATCTTTGATAGCTATCGACAACAGTGAAAGAATAGTAACTAGGGAGTCAATACTTTACAATTTTCAATTTTCGTAATTTCAATAAGTTTTACGTCCGAGCAAACAAAAATATCTTTATTATCGCAGTAGGTTTCAAAAAAAGTAAGCTGAATGCTATCTAAACTCCTCAATAATTTTGTTTTAGCATATTTACAAATCAAATCAAATGCTTCATTAATAATGACTGATGAAAATATTAGGACCTCATATCTATTTTCTATGTCAAACTGAAATTTTTCTGAAAGGATATTTAAGGTTTTCTCATCTATCTCTCCATCCCTAAACTTCCGATGAATTGTCGAAATAAACTCTACTTTTGAAAGCTCCGAGATGACAATATCACTCTTATCTTCATAAATATTTAAGACTTTTTCTGTCCCTGCCTCTTTATGATATATTTTCACCAGTGCCGAAGTATCCAAAAAATACTTCACAGTCTTTCCTCTCTTTCAAAAGAAACTGTGTCTGCCCAGCTACCCTTCGAAGACGATGTCATTTCTTGAATTTCCTTTACCGAATAACAAGAACGTCTTTTACCTTTGGATTTTTGTTTGATTTTTGCCATTAGTCTTACCTGCTCATATAACACTGAAAGCTCCCCTGGACCCATATTCTTAATCCCTTCGTATATCTTTTCTTTGATCTTCATACAAAACACCTCCTTTATTTATTCTATTTTCTAAAGCTTGATCTCCCCCTTCGCTATTTTCATTCCATCAGACGAAATTTATTATTCCTTCTGTTTCCTCTTTTGTTATTGCTTATATTATATCACAAATTTAAAAAATAGAAAATAGAAAGAGACAGAACAATCCCTCACCTTAATCCCCCCCCCGGGTAGCGGTGTGATTTATCACACACATTTAAATCAATTCTATTAAAGGCAAGGGGTCAGTTTTCTTCCATTCACTGTCGAATGGAAGTTAAACTATCAACTTTGTCTTGGTTTTCCTATGAGCTAATTTGAATTTTGTTTTGAATTTACTATGAGCTATCAGCTATGAGCTAATATGCTATGAGCTAATTAGGGGAAAGGTCCACATTCTGAAAGCAGGATGAACATAGAGAAGAATCACTTTATTAAAATGTCGAGTTTTCCGAACCTCAGAACTTATTATAAATTTCCCAACAATAAAGCACTGATATATTTTCTTTTGCTTCTCTTCTTTTTTCCAATGTAATTACAAAGCTTTTAGAGTTTGGATATTTTTGAGAAAAATATCTTAAACTTGTAGTTTTCTGTCCGGAATAGATTTTTTTTACCTCAAAGGCAAAAAGTTGCCTCCTGTGCTCCACCACAAAATCTATTTCTTGTTTTGACTGAGTTCTCCAGTATCTCAATGACTCCAAGCCAACAACCTTTCTTAATTCAGCATATATGCTATTTTCAAGGAGCTGCCCACTCACCTTTTCTACAATGTCATCATATTTTAGATAATTTAAAACTCCGCTATCTTCAAAGTATATCTTAGGCATTTTTGTAAGTTCACTTCTTAAATTTCTAAAAAAGGGAGCTAATCTTCTTGCAATATATGTGCCTTCTAATAATGTAAGATAATCATAAACGGTTTCCCTTGCAATTCCTACACTCGATGCAAGTTCATCAATATTAAGCAAGTTCCCTGTTTGATCCGCTAAAATTCTTAAAAAATTATTGAATTTCATAATATTTCTTATTTTGCCAATGTCTTTAATATCTTTTTTAATGTATGTCTGGATAAGCTCTTTTAGATAATACCTTCTATCATCTATTCTAGAGATCAATGCGATTCTCGGGTAAGTGCCAAAAATTATAAACTCCTCAAATAGTTGCTTTAATTCCTTCTTTGTTTTTTCATCGGCAACTTTATCCAGATTAAATATCTTCTTTTTAAACCACAAAAATTCCTCAAAATCCAATCCAAAAACCTCAAAAGTAACAATTCTTCCCACTAACGATTTTTTAATTTTCGATTTGATACCAAGCACAGAAGAGCCCGATGCAATCAACTTAAATCGATTTGAATGATTATCAACCATAAGTTTTATAAAGCTTGAGGCATTACCAAAGTATTGTATTTCATCAATAAACACATAGATTTTCCCTTTATAGGAAGTTCTCGCATCTATGTATCTAATTAGAAAATCAACGCCCTGACTGCATAAATTCAACATATCAAGGTCCTCTAAATCAAAATAGAATACAGCTTTATCAGGAATGCCATTATCTTTCAACTGTTTAATAAGCATTTTCATTATTGTAGTTTTACCGACCTGTCTTGCACCATAGATAACTATAGCTTCTTTATACTCTAAAAACCTGCTAATGCGCAGTAAAATTTTTCTTTTGATAAAAACCAACTTAAAACTCCAAATTTAATATTTATTATAGGATATTCTACAAATTATTGAATATTTTGTCAAATAACTTTTTCGAGATTGCTGAAAAAGTATAATTTCAAGACCTGACCCCTCTCTTGTCTTAATGGATGGAATAACTCGGTGGGGAGCCCCCTCTTTAACCTTATTACAACCCATTCCTCAATCACCTCGCCAAGGTTCCTTCGGCATTCCTCTAAGTTTTTACCTGTGGCCCAAACTCCTGGCAATTCCTCTACTTCTCCATAATAAGGTTCTTCATCTTTAATAATCTCATATTTGGCTTTTTCTAATGCCTTATGGATATATTCTCCAATCATCGCCTTAGGCTATCCACCACACGGGGATAAAGCAAATATTTCCCTTTTCTGAAAAAGCACCCGGATAGACTACATAACCTTTATCCTCTTTATAGTAACTCATAAAAGCATAAAGGGCGCGGGTAGATTTACCACTCTTATTTACCTCAAGAGGATAAAGTTTTTGTGGAGCTTCTAATATAAAATCGACTTCTGCCTTGTTTTGAGTGCGCCAGAAATATAATTTTGTCTTTCCATTTCTTTTTTTAAACCCCAAAAATACAGCTCCTTCTAATAAGGCACCTATGTCCTGTCTTTCCTCTGTAAAATCTAAATTTCCTATCAAATAGTTGCGCAAGCCACTATCGACAAAATACACCTTGTGGGCCTTGACTACCTCCTTCTTCCTGTTGGTGAAATAGGGAGACAGCAATTCTACGAGATAGGTGTTTTCTAGAACTGTTATATATTGAGAGACTAAATACTGAGACAGTCCTACGGCAGAAGATAAAGAGTTGATATTTAGTAGGTTCCCTGAATTTATGGCTAATAATTTAACCAAACGATTGAACTTTGCAATATCCTCTATTTGAAAAAGACTACGCACATCCTTTAATATATAGGAGGTAGTTATCTCCTCTAAAACCTTTCTCTTGAGCTCTACATCCCTGGAAGTGGCTACACGAGGGTAACCTCCAAAAATGAGAAATTCAAGGAAATACCTTTTGTAGTCTTCAGCAAAAAAGCGAGTTCTGTCTTCCTGAGGAAGGCTCTGAAACGGGCCTTTAGGAAGAAGTTTTGCTAAATCATCCCTTTTCTTAAAGACAAGAAACTCATAGAAATTTAAAGGATAAAGATAAAAGGAAAATTTCCTTCCTACCATGCTCTCTTTAAATTTTCTTTTTATTTCAAGGCTGGAAGAGCCACTCGCCACAAGCTTTATCCGGGATGAATAATGGTCAACCATAAGCTTGATAAATTTGGCTGGTTCAGAAAGATAATGTATCTCATCGATAAAAACCACATTCCTTTTTTTCTTGTTTGCCCCTCTGATCTCTAAGTATTGCAAGAATTCTTCGCATCCTGCCTCAACCCTTTCTAAATCCTGAGGTTTTTCCAGATCAAAATAAAAGCAGGGGACTTCTTTCTCAATTTTTGACTTCATACGAAGCATTAAGGAGGTCTTCCCTACTTGCCTTGCTCCCAAAATAATCAGTGCCTCTTTTTCCGCAAGATACCTTAAGACTTCTCTTTCTAACAAGCGAGGATATAACATTTCACCAAGATTATAACAACAACTAAGTTATTTGTCAAATACTTTTTAAAATAACTTGGTTGTTTCATTAATACTACATATAAATAATACAATCCAGCTCAAATGAAAATCAACTATTTGCTTTTAGTTTGCTATATTCACAACTATTCAACCTATGCCAGGTCTTTTCCTGACAAACCTTAACGCGTCTGCGTGACAGAATAAGGATTTACTATATGCCAAAAATAGATTTATAACTTCCAGTTTTTTATAGTAGGAGCAGTAGGGGGTAGTTTGAAGAGGGTAAGTTACGATCAGGAAGTATAGAAAACTTTACATGAAGAAAAGATAAGGAAACTCGCTACGGAAGGAAAGTATGAGTTCTCAAAACATGCTGAGAGAGAGCGCTAGATTGACATGATATAATGGACCCCATGGACAGGATCTATCATAAATGTCACTTTTGTGGAGGCGAAGTTTTAGAAAAAAGAACCACAGCAGATTATCGCTGGGGAGATGAGCTGATCGCTGTGATCAAAAATGTCCCTGCTGGAGTATGCCAGGTTTGTGGAGAACAGTACTTCAAGGCAGATATTGTAAAGGAGATGGAAAGGCTAGTACACTCAAAGAAAAAACCCAAAAAGATGATTCAAGTTCCGTTGAGAGAGCTAACAGTGGCTTAGTCTATATTGAATCCCTTCCTTTCCTACACTCCCCTCACCGTCTTCAAGACTTCTTTCCCCTCTATAACTTTGTTTTGAATTTACTATGAGCTATGAGCTAATATACTATGAGCCATTTACCCCCAGAATAAATAAACCAAAAATTGCCAAAGCTAAGAGAAATGATATAATTTAACTATGAAAGCAAAAACTAAAAGTCTAAATAATCTTTCTTCATTTTTCAAAACAGTGCTCTGTTGACATCTTTCCAAGCAATTTTATAATAGAAGATGAAATTTAGTGAATTAGTAAGGCTTTTAGAACGAAATGGTTTCAGGCTAATAAAAGAGAAAAGTTCTATACGATATTATAGTAAACCTGGCTGTAAAAACTTGATTCGGGTAGATTATCATGAAAGCAAAGAAGTACCGACGGGCACCTGTTATGCAATGTTAAAAGCGGCTGGTTTGAAGGGAGGAAAAAAATAGAATGATTGAGTTAAAATATTCCTTGGTCATTGAAGCAACGGCTGATCCTGGATTTTTCAGTTTTTATTCACCTGATTTAGAAGGCTTTACCGGAGTTGGTCATTCAGTTGAAGATTGTCTTTATAAGGCTAAATGGGGGATGGAAGAACACATCAATCTATTGAAAGAAAAAGGATTGCCAATTCCTCCAGCAAATCCTGACTCAAGAATTATTATTCAAAATGAAAAACACGCCGAGGTGTCTTTGAAATAACTCTTAACGAGGTGGAAACTTATCCCTAAACCTCTCTGAGAAGAATTTACCAGATAAAAAGATATATGCAATTATGCCAAATAACAGTCCCATCCCTGAACCTACTCCATCCATAAAAATATCTCCCAGATAGGCAGTGCGAGTAGGAACAAACATCTGATGCACTTCATCACTCACTCCATACATAATAGCTCCTATCAAAGCCCAAAACCAGATATGTTTTGAGAAAAAACGTCACATTTCAAGACCTGACCCCTTTGCTTAATACAGGGATAAAGCAAATATTTCCCTTTCTGAAAAAGCACCCGGATGTGGATGTTTGCACTGAAGCACTGGGGGCCCAAATTGTATGATAGACGAGTATCCTGGGAAAAAAATTCATCGGTTTTAACTACCTCGTCCCTTCTTCTGTAGATAGACAGCGAAAAATGGATCCACAAACCGATACTCCCCCTTCTTGCCTTTCTCCAGAATTTCTTTTTCCATCAAAGTTTTAAGGGCATAATTTACCCCATTAGGATTCCTCACTTCCATCTCTCTTAGGCTATCTATACCAAATATATCTTTAGAACCGCGCTCGGCCAGATAAAAGAGTACCGCCTTGCGATCTTTAGATCTAATCTGGTCAAGGAGCATTTCGTATATGTAGGACTGCGAGGCAACACAGATAAATAGGGCCTGTTCAACCAAAGAGGAGATAGCTTTCCTCTGGGTAAGATTCCACACCTCAAAACATAAATACTGAGTAAAGTAAGGGTGTCCACCAGTAATTTGAAGAATATGCTCTATTATCTCTTCACTTATTTCCTTGCCCGTAGCTTGAAACTGCCCTTTTATGAAGGGTCCAAAATCTTCCCTGGAAATATAGTTAATCTCCATCTTTTTACCGATAAAATAAAAGGGACTTTGGCGGTCAAAGAACATCTTATTTATGAGGGATCTTCTGCTTCCCATAAACACATAACTTGCAGATTTATGGTATTGTATCTTTGCCCTCATCTTTTTGTCTAGGTTCTGACCCAACAAGAGAAGATCCTGAAATTCATCGAAAACAATGATAACCCTCTTGTTAGACTTTCGGGCAAGTTTCTCTGGGAGATCGAAAATCTCCAGAGACAGTTCATCTAATTCGGCCTGGCTAGGAGCAGTTATAGTTATATTAAAATCACCTAATCCAACTCTGAACATGGATAAAAATTTAGGTAAGGTAGTCTTGATAAACCCAGTAAGTTTTGTCACTTTAGAAAATTCATTTATCTGGTTGACAATCCTTTCCAAGAATCCCCTTATTGTAGAAACTTCAGAAACATCTATCCAGAGAGTAAGGAATTCCTCCTTATCCAGGCCTCGCATAATCTCTCTCAAAAGCGAAGATTTTCCATATCTTCTGGGAGCAAACAAGATAAGATTTTGCCCTGCCATTAGCGAATCCAGTATCTCCTTCTTCTCCTTTTCTCTATCAGTAAAGTTCGCTCCTTCAACCGGCACTCCGAATACAAATGGATTACTCATATCCATTTCCTTTTTACAAACTTTTTTAAGTTAAATATTTCTGTATTATTTATATCATTTTTCACTGGCAGAGTCAACAATCCTAACTTCGTGAGCCATTTTGAACTATGTTTGAATTTTGTTTTTGAACTTGCTATGAGCAATGAACTATCTTGAACTTTGTTTTGGTTTTTGAATTTTGTTTTTGAACTTGCTATGAGCTATGAGCTTCTTATCAGCTATGAGCTTTATTTTTGAGAGACTGGAGAAGCTCAGATAGCAGGCTTGACTGTTTCTATATTGTATATACTATGTAGATAGTTTCCAAGAAATGGATACAACATCACCTAATGGTAACTACAAGGCTCAGAATCTACGTTCTGCTCTAAATCGGGAGTTGCAGGCTTCAGCCGTTTCCTTTTGAGGCAAAAACTAACTAATAGAATGAGGAGGAGGTGACATTAATGGTTTTAAGAGAAATAGTGGAAGAAGTGCCTGTGTTTAAATCTATAGAAAAAAAAGAGAAATTTCTGATAGTCTTAAGCGCTTTATCTCTGAGACTAATAAGCTTATCCAAAGCGACAGAAATAATGAATATGAGTACCCAGACACTACTTGAATTTTTAGATGCATTAGGAGTCAGCTTTTCTTATCTTGAGGAGGAAGACGTGGATTTAGAAAGGACCTGGTAAAAATGACTGCAGTGTTTAATTCTTCCCCAATAATATTTCTGTCAAAGTTAAAGGAACGCTGGGTATAATTAAAGGGCTATATGAATTGAAAGAAGTTTCCTCTGATCCTAAGGATTTATACAAAAGACTTATGTCCGTTCATTTCAGGGTAAAGGAAAAGATTTTCAAAGAAATACTCAGAGAGTGGTATTAGAAGCCTGTTCTCCTACAGAAAAATAGGGACAGGAAGAATAAAAAGTCCTGCATCTTATAAGGGAAAAAATGGTCGCTGTCCCTATTTATTGTTTGATCTTGAACTATGAACTTTGTCTTGGTTTTACTATGAACTTTTTTTTGAATTTGCTTTTGAACTTGGTTTTTTGAATTTGCTTTTAAACTTGCTATGAACTATGAGCTTCTTATCAGCTATGAACTATTTTGAACTTTGTTTTGGTTTTGCTATCAGCTATGAACTATGAGCTAATATGCTATCAGCCATTTCCATACAGGAAATATTCTTATCTTAATTTCATTCATCTTTATTTCTTCCTCCTGATCATTGGTCAAAACCATCCCCTCTTTTATTTCTAACCATTTGCAACACGAAACAAGACCACCTAATTCTCTTTCTCTATTTTCTTCAGTTAACTCAAAACAAACTTGATAAGGAAAGAATTTATTCTTCTCTTCTACTACAAAGTCACATTCCTTTCCTTCATCAAAATAAAAGACCTCTTCTGTCTTTCTTCTCAATTCTAAGAAAACAACATTTTCTAGGACCCTACCTAAATCTTCAGAACTTACCTTTCTGGCAAGACCTACATCTGCAGCATAAACTTTAGCCGGATTTCTTAATCTTTTGTAAGTAGATTCAGCAAATTTTCTTACTTCAAAAATAAGCATGCTCTCCAGCAAATTTTTGTAATAACTGAATAGACTATCCTTAGAAAAAGGAAACTTCTCCTTATACTGCTTATAAAAGGCTGTCAAAGAAAACCTTTGTGAAAAAGAGGAAAATAACTTATCAATTAGAGCATCCAAAAGATGGATATTGTTTATGTTAAATCTTTCCACTAAATCTTTAAAGAACATAGCCCCAAGATATTCTTTTATCAGTTTCCTCTTCTCGAATTCATCTTTTGATAAGACAACTTCTGGAAATCCACCCCACCTCATATAATCAG
>CAZQMG010000068.1:0-3971 GCA_964594375.1 uncultured Clostridia bacterium
CTAAAGACATATAGGGTGTAAGGTGCAAGATATGCATTTTGCTCCTATCTCAAGAAATCCTCAGGACAATCTCGTATTACGTATATCGTATATGGTATATCGTAAGAAATTTTAAAACACACAACACAATACTATTCACGCACGACAGAGCTGGTGAATCGTATTTCGTGAATCGTGAATGGTTAATCCAACCCTACAACCATTTACTTTCTTGTTTGCGATTCACTATTCACTAACGACTATTCACCAAATTTCCTACCTCAAGGATGACATCGGCTACTTTGTCAGCAGCGCCTTCTGTTGTCCTGGCTATCTTTCTGAGTTCCTTCTTCATTTCAGTGAGTCGTTCGGGGCTTCTTAACAGCCCTATTACTTCTTTGGCTACATCAGTCGGCTCGATTATCCCTCTTATTTCAGGTACAATCTCTCTATCTGCCCTTATATTAGGTATAGCTGTAAATTTGATGCGTTTACTGTAATGCTTTACCATCTTTCTTTTAATAAGAGAACCTAGCATTGGCAAACCCCCCACTAATCCTGCCAGGCCGTCCAGGGGTATTGCTTCTGGCTTGTTCAAAGGAATAGCTACTACCATAGGAGTTCCCAGATAGGTTGACTCTAGTGTGTTAGTACCAGGAATCGTTATAATTAAATGAGAAATATTTATAGCTTCGTATCTTTTTTCTTCAATTACCAAGGCTTTTAAGCCAGATTTAGTAATCAATTTCCATTGACCACTTTCTTTCTTTAATTTAGCCCCTACTCCTGAAAATGTCTTACTTAACTCCTCTTCACTCGCAGAGTTTAACTTCTTCCTGGAGATAAAAGGAGAAAGGATTAAAAGAAATTGACTTGAGGGAAACTCCTTCTTAATAAGCTCAGCTACTTCTAAAAAAAAGGGAGTCATATATCTTATCTCCTCCAGTCTGCTTCCCGGAAGAAAAGAAATAACCAAAGACCCAGGAGCAAGTCCCCAATAGTTGAATGCCTCTTTAGCAGACATCTTCACTCTTATTCCATCTTTGGCTAAATCCCCTACTACCACAACTTTCTCTTCTTTGGCTCCCCGAGCGATAAACCTTTCTCTAATAGTCTCGTTAAGCACCATAAATCTCTTAAAATACCTCTTCCATCTTAAATTTTGGATGTAAGCTACAGCGGGTAGCTTTAAACGTTTAGAAAGAAGGAGAGCATGAAAGGGGTCCCCTCCTAAGAAAACAATCACTCCTTTCTTTGCCTGGCGAAAAGAAGAAGGTCTGCTGCCTAAAAAAAGATATTTCAAATACTGAGATGGACCCACCACAGAATCCACTGCAGGAATCTCTCCTGCTACTCTATCTTCCATCCCACTGGCATATTGGCAGGGAGGAATAACCACAGTAATTATTGTCTCTTTTTGCTTTTCTTTTAGTTTTTCTGCTGCTGGCTTCACCCATCCCATCACCTCACCTGGACTATTGGTCATTATGAAAATATGCATTTTGAAAAACCTCAGATTTGAAACCTTTTAGCCAACCAATTATACTTAATCCCTACAGCTCTCTCCAGGCAAAACTCCTGGCAACAGAAACACCTGATACATCTCCTGGTATCAATAATAGGACAGTCCTTACCCATCTTCATCGCCTCGGTAGGGCAATGTCTAATACATTCCCCACATTTGGTACATCTATCTTTGTTTATTACAGGTTTGATTTTCAGAACCCAGGGAGCTAGATGCCTGAAAGCAAAAAGAACAAAGCCAGGTACTTTATTTAACAGGACGTTAATACTAGAAGCGAGCTGATAATCCTTTATTTTAACCTCACTCAGAGGAGCCCCCTTAATTTCTATTTTCTCTAATTTGCCCTCTCCCAGACCTCTTTCTGCAGCTACTCTGGTAATGTCTATATCAAAAGGAGCATAACCGATGATATGAGAGGCAACTGCATCCAGTGCTACAAAATCCTGACTGGCCAAAACCACTCCAATCTTGCGGGGAGGACCAGCCGCTGGTCCATCGCCTTCCATCCCCACAATCCCATCCATTATAGCAAGATCTGGTTTGATTGCAGCAAAAATATCAATCATTAACCTGGCAAAGTCCTCTGGACGAGGAACCAGCCGATGAAGTTCTTTTTTATGAAATCCAGGAATACAACCATATAAGTTCTTGATAGCACCGGTAAAGAGGGTAAAATTGTGGGTTTTTAATTTAGGGAGAGAAATGACTACATCTGACCCTAAGACCTCTCCGGCCAGGTGTAAAACAGGTACCTGTTTATTCTGAGAATTATCAATCGTTTTTATCTTATGAAAATTAATAACTTTAGCTCCTTCCTCTTTAGCTGCTTTTTTAAGCCCAGTTACATGCCAGGCTTTCTCTATATCCTTATAGGCAATCCCAGGTGCCTCTCCTACTATAACTTCTCCTTTTACCTCTTTAACTGCCCTGATTACTGACCTGAGAAGAGCCGGATGAGTAGTCACTGCTTTTTCTGGTGGGTCAGCATTTAACATATTCACTTTCAAGAGAACTTTCTGGCCAGCTTTTACCACTTTACCTAAACCACCTATTAAGGAAAGACTCTCTTTGACTGCTCTATCTACTTTCCTTTGCTCATAGTCACTACATTTCACTATCGAAACTTGGCTCAAATTCTTCTCCCCCTGTTTTGTTCATTGTTCATCGTTCGTTGTTCATTGACCTACTAGCCCGTTGGTTAATTGGTTAAGCAGTTATGCAGTTAAGCAGTTATGCGGTTAATTCTCCCCTCACTCCAGAGGAGAGAGAGCACTACTCACCAATTAACCACTCACCACTTACCATCTTATTGTTTTTTCATCGATGAACTATGAACAATGAACTACGAACCATTCACCATTTCCACAACAATCTTAGCTGCTCGCGCTGCTGCTCCTGGCCTTCCTAGCCTATCATTTACTTTTTTTAACTTAACTCTCATCTTTTCCAGTCCTTCTTTGCTATGCAGAAGCTCCAGGGCTACGCCAGTCAAACGCTTTACAGTAAGCTGAAATCCTATTAATTCGGGAACGATTTCCTCTCGCGCAATGATATTAGGAAGAGCTATATAAGGCAATTTTATTAAGATTTTCCCTATTAGCCAGGTACTAAAAGAAGTTTTATAAACAGCAATCATTGGAGTATTAAGGAGAGTTGCCTCTAGGGTAGCTGTCCCTGAGGCGGTAATGATTAAATCAGAAACATTCATTACATCATAGGTATTATTGGAGATAATCTTGAGAGATAGACCAGTCCTGGAAGCAATTCTGGCAATCTCTTTATGAAAAAGAGGAGAAGCTTCAGCAAGCAGAAATTGAATACCTTTAAACTCTTTATCTAATATAACGGCAACCTTTAACATAAGGGGCAGGAGTTTTAGTATCTCATGTCTTCGACTACCAGGAAGAAGACCAACTATTAATCTCTCTGACGTAATATTAAACCTCTGTAAAGCCTCTTCTTTACTCATACTTGGTTTGACCAGGTCTACCAGAGGATATCCCACAAAATCTACCTTTGCCCCTGCTTTTTTATAGGCTTCAGCTTCGAAAGGAAAAATAGCAATGAATCTATCAATATCTCTAGAAATCCTCCTCCTCTGCCAATCGTTCCAGGCCCAGATAGGAGGAGCAATATAGTAGAGAGTCAAGATTCCTAGCTTTTTGGCTATTTTGGCAATTCTCAAATTGAAATCCCGGCTATCTACTAGAATCACTAAATCGGGGTGCTCTTCCTCGAGGGCTTTGCTAAGTCTTGTCTTTATCTTCCAAAAAGACGGATAATACTTAACTCCTTCAATAACGCCTACTGTCCCCATATGTACAGTTCTATCTCTTATTTTTACCCCTGCCTCTTTCATTTTCTCCCCCCCGATTCCAAAAAACTCTATATCGGGAGCAAGTTTTTTTGCCGCCTGGACCAAATTAGCCGCATGGAGGTCACCCGAAACCTCACCAGCACATATCAT
>CAZQMG010000068.1:4071-8625 GCA_964594375.1 uncultured Clostridia bacterium
AGCACTTCTCCCTTTACATCTTCTACTTTCCCTAACGTCTCTGGATTAACTACGGCTATATAGTCTATTCTGGCCAGTGGCTCTTTTTTTATTAAATCTTTCATTTTGGAAACTATGCTAAAAGGATTCCTCTCCCCTTCCTCGATCCAGAGTTTTGCCTTTTCTAATGCTTTATATAGTATGGCAGCGACTTTTCTTTCTTCTTTATTAAGATAGGAATTTCGTGAACTGAGAGCCAGTCCATCTTTTTCCCTTATGGTAGGGAGAATAATAATTTGGGTATCTAGATTAAGCTCATCTACTACTTTTTTTACTATTAAAACCTGCTGATAATCCTTTTCTCCAAAATAGCTAAAGTCAGGCTTAATTATATTAAATAGCTTAACAAGAACAGTGGCTACACCCTTGAAATGACCGTAACGAGAAGCCCCTTCCAGAGTGGAAGACAAAGGACCTCCTACTTGAACAAAAGTAGAATAGTCTTGAGGATACATCTCTTCTAAAGAAGGAGCAAATACTACATCTACCCCTTCTTTCTCACTCAAACTTATGTCTTCTGATAAATTGCGTGGATAGTGCTGGTAATCATCCCCTTTGCCAAACTGAATAGGATTAACGAATACACTCACCACCACCTTATCGCATTGCTGGCGTGCCTTCCTGAGTAAGCTAAGGTGACCCTGGTGGAAAGCGCCCATAGTGGGAACAAAACCAACAGTTTGAGGTGCCTTTATCTTCTTTCTATAATCCTTCATCTGACTGATTTCTTTTATTAATTTCATGTCAGCCCTTCTATCTCCTCTTTTATCACTTTTTGAAACTCTTTAATCTCTCACTACTTTCCTCAAAGTATCCTCAAAGCCAGGAAAAGAGGTCTCGATACATTCTGGAGCTACTATTTCTGTCTTTCCCTCGGCAGTTAAACCAGCTATAATTAGTGCCATAGCAATCCGATGGTCTTTATAACTCTGACACTGACAACCCTTTAATTTACCCGTGCCTTCAATAATGATGCCGTCTTTCTTCTCTTCAACTTTGGCTCCCATCTTACACAGTTCTGTAGCTATCGCTTTAATGCGGTCTGTTTCCTTAACTCTGAGCTCGGCGGCATCCTTAATAACTGTCTTTCCCCTGGCAAAACAAGCAACCACAGCCAATATGGGAATTTCATCAATGACTCGAGGAATCATCTCTCCCCGGATAAGAGTCCCTTCTAGAGTAGCTCCTCCCCTTATTTCTATATCACCAATCTCCTCTCCACATCTTTCCCTTAAATTTCGAACTCTAATATCGGCTCCCATCTGAAGAAGAACATCGATAAAACCTCGCCGGGTAGGGTTAAGCCCCACATTCAAAATTTTTACCTGTGAGCCTTTGATAATCGTTCCTCCCCCTATGAAAAAGGCAGCAGCAGAAATATCACCCGGAACATATATCTGCTTACCTATCAGTGACGCCCCACCTTCAACCTTCACCGTCAAATTATCAATTTCTAGGTTTACTCCCAGAAATTTGAGCATACGCTCAGTATGGTCACGCGAGCGATAAGGCTCAGTTATTGAGGTAGTTCCTCTGGAATGAAGGCCGGCTAAAAGAAGGCAGGATTTGACTTGAGCAGAAGCAATGGGTAAGGAATAATCTATCCCCTTAAGACTACTTCCTATAATACTCAAAGGAGGAAATTGGCCATCTTTCCGCCCAAATATCTTCGCTCCCATTCTTTCTAACGGGCTAATCACCCTTCTCATGGGTCTGGTTCTCAAAGAAGAATCCCCGCTGAGAACACTGTAAAAACCTTGAGCAGAGAGAAGTCCGGTTAGAAGCCGCATAGTAGTGCCTGAATTCTCACAGTTGAGGATATCGGTGGGTTCTTTGAGTCCAGTAAGTCCCCTACCCTTAATAATCAGCTCATCTTTCTCTTCTCTTGCCTCTATGCCCATCATCTTCAAAGCGCTCAAAGTAGCCAGACAATCTTTTCCTTTTTGCCATCCTCTAATTACTGAAATCCCCCTGGCAATAGAGGCAAGGATAATAGCTCGATGAGAAATTGATTTATCCCCGGGAAGAGAAATCTCACCCTGGAGAGACTTTGCTGGAGTCATCGTTAAAAGACTACTCATTCTTCCGCCTACTTCAAGTTACCCCCTCTCCCTTCCCTCTCCCCTGTGGGGAGAGGATTAAGGTGAGGGGAAAAAGGAAATTTCTATACTATTGAATTACCTGAATTTCAAAGATACCTTTGTGTCAAATATCTTATAGCTATTGCGGCACTAATCTTAAACCCTCCTCCCTAAAGCTTTAGCTATGGACCTTATTCTCCTCATCAACTTATGAAAATCCGGCGGTGTTAGGGACTGAAAACCATCTGACAAAGCTTCTTCTGGCCGGGAATGTACCTCAATCATAAGACCATCACTACCGGCAGCAATAGCCGCATTAGCCATAGAAGCAACCAGACTTCTTTTGCCTGTAGCGTGACTGGGATCGGCAATAACAGGAAGATGGCTCAGCTCCTTAATCAGAGAGAGAGTGGAAAGGTCAAGAGTAAAACGAGTA
Source organism: uncultured Clostridia bacterium (assembly GCA_964594375.1). GTDB lineage: Bacteria > Aerophobota > Aerophobia > Aerophobales > AE-B3A > AE-B3A. The sequence continues at coordinate 6,628 of CAZQMG010000068.1, forward strand.
GCATCTTCAAAAGTTCTGATACCCCTTTCGCAAAGAATAACATTATAATTGCCACTGGACAAAATATATTCTGCTGACATCAAAAACTCCTTTAGAGTGGAAGCCATCCCTCTTTTAAGAAGCACAGGCTTCCTGCTTCTCCCTACTTCTTTTAAAAGGTCAAAGTTTTGCATATTACGTGCTCCCACCTGAACCATATCAGCATACTTGGTTACCAGTTCTACCTGTCTGGAATCCATAGCCTCGGTAACAACAGGAAGCTCGGTAACTTCACTCACCTCAGCCAGATACTTTAAGCCTTCTTCCCCTAAACCCTGGAAAGAATAGGGGGAAGTACGCGGTTTAAAAGCACCGCCTCGCAGAATCTTCGCCCCTGCCTCTTTCACCTCTCTGGCTATTTCCAAAAGCTGTTCTCTGCTTTCCACAGCACAAGGACCAGCTATCACTACCACCTCATTCCCTCCCACCTGGACATCTTTTACTTTAACAATGGTAGCTTTCCCCTTAAATTCCCGACTGACTAGCTTATAGGGTCGAGAAATGGGCATAACAGAATCAACAATAAACATAGCCTCGAATATCTCACGCGACCTAATGGCATTTTCACCGATGACGCCAATTATAACCCTCTCCTCGCCGTGAGAGATGTGAGGAGTAAATCCCAGCTCTTTAATTTTTTCCACCACGTGCTTAATCCCCTTCTCGGTGGTTCCTGATTTTAAAGTAATAACCATCATCTTTCCCCCTATCCTCCTACTGGATATGAACCTAATATTTTCAAAAAGAAACACTGTTCCTCAAGCTCAGAAAGAGCCTTTTTCACATTTTCTTCATCTTTATGGCCAAAAAAATCAACAAAAAAAACATACTCCCAGGCTTTTCTTTTGGTAGGTCGGGACTCTATCTTGGTGAGATTTATCCCATTTCTGCGAAAAGGAGAAAGCATATCATAAAGTGCTCCTACTCTATCTTTTATAGAGAAAAGAATAGATGTTTTATCCTCACCGCTTCTCTCGCTATATTCTCTCCCAATGACTAAGAATCTTGTATAATTATTGGATAAATCTTCGACGCGAGAAGCTATGATATTGAGCTTGTAAAGATTAGCAGCCACATCAGAGGCGATAGCCGCTGTTTTCATCTCCTTAGCTGCCAGTTGAGCAGCCCTGGCGGTGCTTTCCACCTCAATTAATCTCACTTCGGGGAGATTCTCCTCTAGCCAACTTCTGCACTGAGCCAGAGCCTGAGGATGAGAATAGACACTTTTTACCTCTTTGAGTTCTCCCCTGCCCAGAAGATGATGGTAAATCTCCAAAATTACCTCAGCACATATCTTCAGATTGGAGTCAAGAAACATATCTAAAGTATAATTAACTACTCCCTCGGTGGAATTTTCCACCGGCACTACGCCAAAGTCAGCTTGTTTTTTCTCCACCCTGGCAAAAATCTCAGCGATACTCTTGGCCGGGACTAGATTTACCTCCTGGCCAAAATTCTGCATAGCGGCCAGATGAGTAAAAGTAGCAGGAGGGCCAAAATAGACAACTTTTAATTTTTTTTCTAAAGACAAAGAAATCTTCAGAATGAAGCGAATAATTTCAGAAAGATTCTCATCAGACAAAGGGCCTTTATTTTCCTTAATTAATCTATTGAGAATACTCCTTTCCCTTCCGGGGGAATAGTATCCCATTTTCCCTCTTCTCTTTATCCTGGCGACCCCCAGAACTCTCTTTGCCCTTTCATTCAATAGTTGAACCAATTTTGAGTCAATATCATCAATTTCTTTTCGTAATGAATTTAACTTCATCTTTCACCTCTCCTTCTTACTGGTGAATCGTATTTCGTGAATCGTGAATTGTCAATTGCCTCTAAATTCTAGATACCTTATACTCGTTTTTGTTTCGTCCCTGCCTGTTTGACCTTTGTTTTTTGCAGGTATCTTTTTGGAATATCGAAGATCCAACATCTATATGGAACGACATAAATAATTGCGCATCC
>CAZQMG010000069.1:0-8561 GCA_964594375.1 uncultured Clostridia bacterium
AGGCAAGAAGTTTCAGGCTAATGAATTCTATGTTCCTGAGATGCTCATTGCTGCCAGAGCCATGAAAGCAGGAATGAAAATCATAAGGCCTATCCTGGTTCAGAAAGACATAAAAAGTCAGGGTACAGTAGTCTTAGGTACAGTAAAAGGCGACCTGCATGACATTGGTAAAAACCTGGTAGGAATGATGCTGGAAGGAGCGGGTTTTGAAGTAATAGATCTGGGAATAGATGTAGCCCCAGAAAAGTTTGTCCAGACAGCTAAAGAGAAAAAAGCTCATTTCATAGGAATTTCTGCCCTTCTTACTACCACTATGGTGGGTATGAAGGATGTTGTTAAAGCTGTGCAAGAGACAGGCCTGGATGGTAAGGTTAAGGTGATGATTGGCGGTGCTCCTGTCACCCAGAGCTATGCTGATGAGATTGGGGCTGATGGTTATGCTCCGGATGCTGCTTCTACCGTTGATGAGGCGAAAAAACTTGTAGGAGTTGGGCAGGTAACTACGAAAAAATAATGGAGAGAATAATGTACAGAGTGCCTTTAGAAAATCCTCAACCTAATATTAATAATTTCATAAAAATTATTAAGGGTGAGTCTATCCCTTCCAGAGGAGTAGTCATAAATGTTTTAGCCTCTTACCAAGAAAGTGATCTGCGAGAATACATAAGAGGTATCCTCACTAATTGTATGGCCAAAGGAAAGTTTGCTCTGGGTTCTGGCAATTCTATTACTATTGATTTCTCGCATGATTGGTTTTATGAACAGAAGCAAAAGGAGAGTACGAAATGAGAATGCTTGAGGAACTGAATAAGGGATGGCAAGTTCAAGGATTTAGCCAAGAAGTGAAGTTTGAGGAAGCTGAGCGGATAAAAGAGGGGTGGATTACGGCGCAGGCACCAGGAGTTGTACATCTTGATTTGTTGAGAAAACAAAAGCTTGTCGACCCCTTTTATGGTCTGCAGGAAAAGGATGCCTGTTGGGTAGAAGAAAAGGAGTGGTGGTATAAAAATGAGTTTTGGCTTAATCAGTTCAATTCTCAATGGAAAAAGAAGAAGGTTGAGCTCGTTTTTGAGGGACTGGATACCTTTGCTACCATTTATTTAAATGGAGAAAAAATAGGGAAAGCTGATAATATGTTTATTCCCTGGCGATTTGACATAACAGATAAAATAAGGGAGAAAAACATTCTTTTAATTAAATTTTCTTCAGCTATTTTAATTTTAAAAGAGAGGCAAGCCAAGGAACAATCGCTCAGGGCTGCCGTTGAGCCAGCTCGAGTATATGGCAGAAAAGCCCAATATTCCTTTGGCTGGGATTGGGGTCCTCGTCTTCCTGGAGTTGGTATCTGGCGAAGAGCCTATATTTGTAACTATAATGATATGCATATAAACTGGGCAGGGGTTGAATCAAAACTTTCTAAGGGAAAAGCAGAGGTTAAGATGGATATAGAGATATCCTCCAGTATAGATAAAGAGCAGATAGGAAAACTTTTGATTTATTTAGACAAAAAATGTGTGAAAGAACAAAACATTAAGGTTGAGTTTCCTTTTTCTTATCATAGTTTAAACCTGGAAATCGAGAAAGCTATCCTCTGGTATCCCAAAGGATATGGAAGCCAGCATCTTTATCGTCTTAAGGTAGAGCTCTTTGACGAAAGAGAAAAGCTCATGGACGTATTTGAGAATAAAATAGGGATCCGAGAGGTTCAACTAGTGCAGAAAAAGGATGAGGAAGGAAATAGCTTCTATTTCAAAATTAATGGAGTTCCTATATTTTGTAAAGGAGCAAACTGGATTCCCGCTGATTCTTTTCTACCTCGGATAAGCAAAGAAAAATATGCTTCTCTTATTCATAGTGCTTCTCGCTGCGGGATAAATATGTTTAGAATTTGGGGAGGGGGTATTTACGAAGACAATGAGTTCTATCGTCTCTGTGATGAAGAAGGGATAATGGTCTGGCAGGATTTTATGTTTGCCTGTGGGGAATATCCCGAAGAGAATTGGTTCTGGGAAAAGGTAAAAAAAGAGGCCCGATGGGTGCTCAAAAGTTTAAAGAATCATCCCTGTATAGTTCTTTGGTGTGGCAACAACGAAAATCATTGGTTATATAGTAAGAAGAATGAGCTTAAGGGAAGGACAATTTATGATGATATTCTTCCCTCGATATGTAGGCAAATAGACCCTGCTCGGCCCTATTGGCCAAGCAGCCCTTATGGAGGGAAAGATCCTAATAGCGAAGAAAAAGGAGATAGACACAACTGGCAGGTGTGGAGTGGATGGCAGGATATAGAGCTTTACAAGAGGGACAAGGGAAGGTTTCTCTCTGAATTTGGCTTTCAAGCGCCACCTGTCATGAAAACCGTAAAGGAGTTTTGTCCTCTTGACCAGTTGAAGGAGAACTCTCTATCTATGCAGTGGCATAACAAACAGAAGGATGGGCCAGTTCGGCTAATTCGTTATCTTCGGTCTTATATGCCTGAACCGAAAAATTTTGAGGAGTTTATCCGATATACCCAACTTAATCAGGCTTACGCCTTGAGAGTGATGATAGAGCAGTGTCGGAGGCGCAAATTCAAATGTGGAGGAACCCTATTTTGGCAATTCAATGACTGCTGGCCAGGAGTTAGCTGGAGTGTAGTTGACTATTTTCTTCGGCCAAAACCTGCCTATTATGAGGTGAAAAGGACATTTCAGCCGGTGCTTATTTCCCTGGTGGAGAAAGAGGGATGGATAGAAGTTTGGGTATGTAACGATACTTTGAAGGAACTAGAAGGAAAGCTGCAGCTGAAGAGTATGAGTTTCGAAGGCCAGACCCTTTGGACTGAGGAAGAACATATATCCATACCTGCCAATCAATCTGTTAAGGTTCTAGCTAAATCACCTCGCCAGTTGGGAATTAAATCACCGAGGGAACAATTTATTTACGCTTTTTTGGAGATGAAAGGAGATAAGGTAGAAAACTATTTATTCCTGGAGCGAGAGAAGTATCTCAAATTTCCTCAAAGGCAATTTGAAACAAAGATTTATTCTGCGGAAGACGGATTGAAAATAGAACTTTATTCTCACGTCTTCATCCGAGGTGTAGCGTTGAAGGTGGCCGGTGAGGATGTTGAATTTTCCGATAATTTCTTTGATTTGCTCCCCGGGGTGAAAAAGAGAGTAGCACTAACCTGTGCCTTGGATGAGGTGCAAAGAATTAAGGATAAATTGGTTATCGTATAGACAACATTCTGTGAATTCAAAGGGTATCTATTCAGCCTTATTTTGTAAATACTCAGTGGAACACGTTATTGGAGGAGCGATAGCGACGTGGCAATCTCTGATGGAGATTGAGATTACGGAGTTTATCCCGAGCAACAAAACCGAGATTGCTTCACTCCGTTCGTAATCAGACTGTGTCACAATCAATTTTTACGACTTTTTTACAAGAATTCCCTCCACTTCGGGTGTAAAAGTGGCGCTGAATAGGGAGAGGATACTTATAACTTATGCTTTTTTGCTCTTTTCCCTCCACTTTGATTACTGAACTTTAATTGTGACACAGCCTGAATGACAAGTCTGCCTATGCATATCCGCACGTAGACAGGAGAGGGACCTCGCTCGTAATGACATATAAATGTACTACGGCTGAATAGATATCTCATTATTTTAAAGATTACTACAGTTACGTCAAGAGATACCTCAGGACAATTTCTTACGTCACCATACTCGTATATCGTATATGATATATCGTAAAAGACCCTGAAACACACAATATAATAGTATTTACGCACTTCTTTCTTTTCGAGATTGTATAGCGTTTAGTGTATGGTGTATAGTAAAGACAAAAAGCACAAGAAAATGCAAAATGCGTTCATTGACAAAACACATTATTTGGTGTATAATGAATACAGGAGGTGATGACTATGAAGAGGTTGAATATTACTTTACCTGAAGAAATAGTCCAGGAGATAAAGAGTTTTCCTAATAAAAGCCGTTTCATAACTGAAGCCCTCAGAGAGAAGATAGAAAGGATAAAGAAGGAAAAGATAGATAAGCTTTTAATAGAAGGATATAAGGCGACAAAAGAAGAGGACAAAAGAATTGATGAGGAATGGGAAAAAGTCACTTTAGAAGGGTGGAAATGAAATGGATTTTCCTAAAAGAGGTCATATCTGGTTTGTGTCATTAGAGCCAGTAATAGGTCACGAAATAGGAAAGAGTAGGCCAGCAGCAATAATCTCTAATGATAAAAATAATCTCTTTGCTAATACGGTAACTGTCCTTCCCATTACCTCAAAAACAGAAAAAATTTATCCTTTTGAAGTTTTCCTTCCAAAGGAAGAAACAGGCTTATCCAAAGATTCGAAAGTAAAGTGCAATCAAATCCGCACCGTGGATAAGAAAAGGCTAATTGATTTTGTGGGCACTTTATTTTCCGAAAGGCTAGAAGAAATAAAGCAGGCGCTTCTAATTCATCTTCGTAATTAGCCTATGTATTAAGATGACTATCGACTATTTTGCTATAGAATGAGGTTAGATTGTGATGGGATATGGTAATTACAAAGTGTTACTGGGAAATATAGTGGAGTTTCTTAAATTCTATTTTAGAGAGGATTTTTTGTCCTGTGCCCTTTTTGGATCAGTGGCGAGAAATGAGGCTTTACCTGAAAGTGATATAGATCTTTTGATCGTTCACCGATCTTGTTTTTATCGGCCTATGGACAAATTCTTGAAACTTCTCAAGGATCTAGAAGAAGATACGGAATATAAAAGGCTGAAGAAGCAAGGGTACTTCCCAGATCCTTATCCGGTATTTTTAGATGAGAAAGAACTTGAGAGAAATCTTCCCAATCTTGCAGTGAGGCGAGCTCAAAGGGTAGTTGAGATCAGATTGAGGGCTCTCCTAAAGGAGAGTCAATGCTAGAGGTTGAAATAAAGGTAAGAATAGATATAGAGGAAGTCAAAGACAAATTGAGTAAATTGGGAGCAAAATTTATCAGGGACCAGCACCAACTGGATACCTATTTCCATCATCCTTGCCGAGATTTCAAAAAGACTGATGAGGCATTGAGAGTGCGGGCAGTATCTGGCAAATATCTCTTAACCTATAAAGGGAGAAGGTTAGACTCTCAGACCAAGACCAGGGAAGAGATAGAGATAGAAGTAGATAATAAAATATTTGATATTCTCAAGGCTCTTACTTTTTCTAAAGTAAGAAGTATAGAGAAGCAGAGAAGTTTCTATCGATGGGATAATCTGAAAATTTTTCTGGATAAGATAGAAGGATTGGGAGAATTCCTGGAAATAGAAGGGGATTCCTGGCAGAGCAAAGAAAAGATATTCCAATTCTTAGAGGAGTTAGGCGTACAAAGGAATAGACTTATCAGAAAATCGTACCTGGAGTTGATCGAAGAAGTACTATGACCAGCATAATCCATAAATCTTGCAAATTTCAGGATAAGTGTTATAAAAAATGATGAACTATGAACAATGAACCATAAAGGTTATGGGGTGATGAATATGCAAAACAAAGCTATTGGAAAAATAGAAAAACTTTCTGTGAAACATTTCAGGAAGTCAGGAAAGAAGCTGTATCTTGTGCCTCTCTTGATTTCAGTAGACAAGAAAGAAAAAAATATTCCTGAAGATTATCTAATGAAGACTGAGACTTATTGGAGGGAGGTTAGGAATCGGATAGGTGACCTGCAATCTAAACTTGGAGAGATTAATAAGATATACCATGAACTTATAGATGTGGGTGGAAAGAAAGGCTTTGAAGCGATTAAAAGCTTAAACAAAAAGAGCCACCAGATTACCAGGACACTTTCTCAGAAAGGAGCAGTTTTGGAGGCAGTGGAGGATGGAGATTTAGTGAGAGAAAGTATGGATTGGGCCAGGTGCCTGGCTATTTACCCTCAAAGCGAAAGAGCTCTAAGGAAGATCTCTCAGTTCTACGTGGAAGTTATGCAGAAAAGGGATGCATACATAACCAAAAGAATAGACGATACTCTTAAAGATAATGAGATCGGTATTCTGTTTATTAGAGAAAATAATAATCTCAAGTTCCCTTCCGACATAGAAATATTTAGAGTGCAGCCCTCTGTGCTCGATGATATTCATCGTTGTCTGCGAGATTTTCAATCTAAGATAGGAAATAGTGAAGACAAAGAATAGCGTACAGCAGACAGTGAGGACCAAAAGCTGTGAGCTATTTACTGTAAGCAGGATGGTGAGCGGTTAATTGGTGAGGGCTACCTTTTCCCATAGCTATGAACTATGAGCCATCAGCTATGAGCTATGCTCATTCTACCCGGGTAAATAAGTATATTCCTCCCGCAAGAAAGATGAGGCTAGGTATCCAGCTGGCAAGGAAGGGAGAGATGAATCCACCTTTTCCCAGGGTGGTGAAAAAAGCCATTGCTTCATAATAGCCAAAGCTTATGATTAGCCCCAGGGCTAGACTAGTTCCTCTTCCTCCTTTTTTCAAAACCAACCCTATAGGGATGCCCAGAAGTATAAGAATAAAATTGGTAAAGGGATAGGAAAGCTTAAAGTTTAGTTCTGTTTCCAGGTCTAAGGTTTTGAACCCACTCTTTTCGTATTCATCAATATATCTCCTTAATTCTGCTATACTCATTTTGTCAGGCGGGAAATATTTCCGACTAAAATAAGCAGGTCCTTTATCTATGGGAAGCTTCTTCTCGTAGAAAGAAGTGCTTTCTATCTCTTCGTTGAGTAAATATTCAATTCCCTGATAAAAAATCCATTCCCCTTCTACCCATTTCCCCTTTTTAGCTGTAATGATAGAGTTAGGTGGTGATTCTTTATATATTAATATATTTTCCATCTCTCCTTTTTGGGGGTTAAGGGACCTGATGTAAAATAGATAACAAGGAGGGACATGAATGAAGATATTCTTTTGCACTTCTTTTTTAGGTGGACCCAAAAAATTCTCCTCTTTTAGTTTCTGGACACGTTGGTTTGCTCTAAAAATTAAGGTCTCATTTAAAAAGAGCATAGAAAAGCTAATAATTAGTCCTATGGTGAAAAGGGGGAGAACCACTCTCTTTACAGAGATGCCGCCAATTTGTGCCGCTTGAATTTGATAAGTTCCACCTAGATGGGTTATAAGAAATAGAGTGGAGATAATAGCAGAAAGAGGACTAAGAAGAGTGAATAAATAAGGAATTTGCAGAAGGTAAAATTGGATTACATACGAGACGGCAGCTTCTTTTTTCAAATTGCTAATAGAAGTAAAAAAGTCTGTAATGAGGAATATAGATATGAAGAACAAAGTAAAGATTAGATATAGCTTGAGGTAGTCTTTAGTTATATATTTATCCAAAATCCTCATGTGAATTCCTCAAGTAGTTCATATTTTAGCAGATTTCGCAGTTAGCCAAACGGCAGCTATGCCCAATAGTACATTGGGCAGCCACATAGCCAGGTAAGGTGATAATAGTCCTCCTCGTGCCAAAAACTTTGCTGCCAAAAATAGAACATAGTAAACGATAGCTATGATTAAACTCACTCCCAGGCTAAGGGACTTCTCTTTTCGTTTCATCGTAATTCCTAAGGGGACGGCTATTAAAGCGAATAGAAGAGTAGCTAAGGGCATGGCTGTTCGGCTATGAAATTCGATACCTAATTCTTTTATCTCTCCTGGGTTAGGGTTTTCTCGGGCTTTTTCTTCTCTTATCTTCTGGCTTATTCTGTTTAAGCTTAATTCGTCATTCCTTTTCCATTCCCTTTCTTTCTGAGAAAGTTGATCATTCAAATAGATGCTCTGAGAATCAAATTTCCCTTGCTGAGTTAGGCGATGCTCTTTCCCGAAACGGTAAAGAGCAACTTCCTTTAGCTTTAGAACTTCTTTTTCAAACTCTCCTTCCCTGGCTATAGTAATCTGAGGGAAGAGAAAATCTCCCTGTGGCATAAATTCATAAAGAATAATCTCTTTCATTTTGTCGGTTTTCGAATCAAGTTGGTAAGTGTAGAGTTTCTTGCCTTCCAGGTCAGTGATGGTTCCTTCTTTGATTTGCATGGTTGGTCTGGCGAAAATAATCTTTTCGTATGTCTGGCTGTACTGATAATTGCACCACGGAGTGATAAACCAAGAAAAATAAAAAGAAATACCACTTAGAATTAGAGCAAAAACAAGCAACGTTTTCTCTATTCGAAAAAGACTGATACCAGAACTGAGAAAGGCTATTATCTCTCCTTCAGCGCTGAGACGGCCAAAAGTGAGCAAGCTAGCGAACAAAAGGGAAAGAGGGATAACTATGTTAAAAAAAGAAGGTAGTATAAATAAAAGTAATTTTATTACTTCCAGGAGGGCAGCCTTCTTAATGAATATCAGTTCTGTCAGGTCGAATATTACTCCGATAAGTAATACAAGGTTGAAAAAGGAAAAACCAATGATAAAAGAAAAGAGTATATCTTTGAGAATATAACGATGAAATATTTTCATTTTGTTATATAATATATTATTTCTCTAGATTGACAAGAATTGCCAAAGGACAATTTCCTCCGTCGCTGTATAGTAGCCTTTTATTATCTCTACTCAGCTTCTCGTTTCGGGAA
>CAZQMG010000070.1:0-8384 GCA_964594375.1 uncultured Clostridia bacterium
CATTGGCTTCTTTTACATATTTATGCGCTCCACGTATTGCCGCTGAAGCAATTATCCTGGACATATTTCCTCCTCCTTGTTTTCGTATATCGTATATAGTATATCGTGACCCCTCACCTTAATCCTCCCCCCCTAGAGGGGAAACTATACGCAATACGCATCACGCATGACGCATCACGAATTTATTTCCTAATTCCTTTTTTCGACATTTGGGACAGGTTTTAAAAATTTCTTCCCCCAATCGGGTCTCTTTTTTCTTTAAGAAATCTATCTCTACCTCAGGGGCAAAAAATTCACCGCAGATTCTACATTTTCTTCTTTTTAATTCTGTATGCCAGAGAGGAATTTTTCGTATTTCTTTTATGTCCTCAATCTTGATGGCTCCAGTGGGACAAACCACAGCACAAGCGCCGCAGCCCAGACAAACATCGGAATTTATTTCATAAGGAGTGTTAACCTCTCTTTCTGCTCCTCTATTAACAAATCCAATAGCGCTAACCCCTATTATCTCCTCACATACTTGCACACATAAACCGCAGAGAATACACTCTTCGTTATCCAGCTCAAATCTAGGCTTTTTTATACCCATCTCTTCAGCCAGATCCTTGATTTTTTTCACATTAGGACACCTGGCTAAAAGCATCTCCAGGATTATCTTCCTTGCTTTCTTAACCTTCTCAGACTTGGTCTTTACCTCAATTCCTTCCTGAACAGGATATGTACAGGCAGTGCTCAGCCTGGACCACCCTTTTCTGATAATTTCCACCGTGCAAACCCTACAGGCACCATAAGGAGTAAGAGCCTGGTGATAGCATAGAGTAGGAATTTTAATACCAGCTTTTTGTGCCGCTTCCAGAATTGTTGATCCTTCCCTTGCCTCAACTTCTCTATTGTCTATAATTAGCTTTACCACGGTAGCTCCAATTTCCCCTCACCCTATCCCTCTCCCCAAAGTGGTGAGTAGTTAAGTGGTGAGTAGTGAGTAGTGAGTAGGTCTGAATGCTCAGAACTCACAACTTACATCAATTAAATTAACCAATTAATTAATCAACACAATACGCATCACGCAATACGATACACGATATACGAAATACGAAATTATTCTACTCTAATAGCACCAAACTTACAATTTTCTAAACAAATACCACATTTAATACATTTATCTTGATTGATGCGATGGGGCTGTTTCCTTTCTCCTGTAATGGCTTCTTGCGGACAGAGTTTTTTACAAACCAAACAACCACGACAAGCCTCTTCATCAATAGAATAGGTAATTAAATCCTTGCATACTTTTGCCGGACACTTTTTATCTTTAATGTGAGCCTCATATTCATCCCTAAAATACCTTAAAGTACTTAAAACAGGATTAGGCGCTGTCTGTCCTAAAGCACATAAAGAGGTTTCAGCTACGACCTGGGAGAGCTCTTCTAGCAGCTCAATGTCGCCATCCTTACCCTTTCCTTGCGTAATGCGAGTTAGTATTTGCAGCATTCTCTTGATGCCTTCCCGACAAGAGGTGCATTTACCACAGGATTCATCCTGGAGAAAGCTCAGAAAATATTTAGCTACATCAACCATACAAGTATCTTCATCCATAACAATCATCCCACCTGAACCCATCATTGACCCGGCGCGGGTTAGCTCCTCGAAATCCACGGGGAGGTTAATTAGCTCTTCGGGGATACATCCTCCTGATGGTCCTCCCGTCTGCACCGCTTTGAATTTCTTTCCTTCCGGGACTCCTCCTCCAATATCATAGATGATTTCTTTTAAGGTAATACCCATAGGAACTTCTACTAAACCTGTATTTTCTATCTTACCTACCAGAGAAAATACCTTGGTACCCTTGCTCTCCTTGGTTCCAATCTTTGCATACCAATCAGCTCCCTTAGCAATAATCAAAGGAACATTGGCCCAGGTCTCAACATTATTGAGGTTAGTGGGTTTTCCCCACAGACCACTTTCTATAGTATGGATGTGTTTTGCCCGGGGCTCGCCAACCTTACCCTCGATAGAGGCCATAAGAGCTGTTGATTCACCACAGACAAAGGCTCCCCCTCCTCTGTTTATTTGAACAGTAAAATCAAAGCCTGAGTTAAAGATATTCTTCCCCAGAAATCCATAGTCTTCGGCCTGCTTAATAGCTTTTTTAAGTATCTTCACAGCTAAAGGATACTCAGCTCTAATATAGATATATCCCTCGTTTGATCCTATAGCGTATGCTCCAATGAGCATACCCTCCAATACGCTGTGAGGATCTCCCTCCAGAATACTTCTATCCATATAGGCTCCCGGATCTCCTTCGTCAGCATTACAAATAACATATTTGGGATATCCCTGAGCACTTTGACAGTAACGCCACTTTCTTCCCGTAAGAAAACCCCCTCCACCCCGTCCTCTCAATCCTGATTTTGTTATTTCCCCTATCACTTGCTCAGAATCATATTGGGTAAGTACTTTACCCAAAGCACTGTAGCCACCACGAGCAATGTATTCATCGATGTTTTCTGGATCAATAAAACCACAATTCCTCATAGCGATCTTAACTTGTTTTTTGTAAAAGGAAATATCTTTGTAAGAGGGTATTTCTTCCATCTTCTTTGGTAAACCATTCAGAGGATACAGCCTTGTTGTCCCCTCCAGAAGGCATTCTTCTTCTACTACTTTGGCTAGTATCCACTCTCTCTTTATCTTTTCCTGGAGCAGCTGGTGAATAGCCTCTGTTGCCTTTTTAGAATTCATCTCACAGTAAGATATCTTTGGCCATCCAGGTTTCATAATATCAACCAGGGGCTCTCTTTGACAGAAACCGATACATCCAGTTCGAACGAGTGCTATATCTAACTTCCTCTCCTTAATCTCTTCTGCTATAGTCTGAAATACCTCGCCAGCTCCTGAGGCCAGACCACAACTGGCCATTCCTATAAGAATCTTAGTTCTGTGCGGGAAAATTAATTCTGTACTTCTCTCTTTAAGACTGTTTAAGTCTTTCAAACTTTCTATTTTATTCATATCTCTTTAATATCTCCTGGACTCTATCCTGTTTCACCTTTCCGTAAATATCGTTATCTATTCTTACTACCGGCGCTAAACTACAACATCCCAAACACCGAATTATTTCCAAAGAAAACTTCAAATCAGCAGTTGTTTCACCTGTCCTTATGCCTACATCCCTTTCCAATTTTTCCAGAATCCTACCAGCTCCCTTTACATGACAGGCTGTACCCATACAGACATTAATCAGGTGGCGTCCCCTTGGTTTTAAGGTAAAAATATTATAAAAAGTGGCCACCCTTATAATTTTAGTCAAAGGGATATTCAATCTTTTCCTTGTATGAAGCAAAGCTTCTTTGGGGAGATAATTATATTCTGCCTGAATATCTTGAAGGATACTAATTAAGGCGCTCTCTTTTCTCTTGTATCTATCAACTATTTTATCAACTACCTTTAGGTCCATTTATTCTCCTCTGGCTAACTTTTCTCCCTTTTCAAAATCCACCAAAAATTTTCTTTTTTTCTCCTTAATTACTTCTTCAATCTTCTCAAAACTTAAGGCTCCTGTGGGACAGGCTTCCACGCAGGCAGGTTGTTCCCCCTCTCCTGTTCTTTCCTGACAGAGGTCACATTTGATTATCGCCTTTCCATCTCTTCTTAGCTTAATAACTCCAAAAGGACAGACCAGGATACACCATTTACAACCTATACAAAGATCTTCCTTTATGTTCACCGGACTATCTGGAGATGGTTTTTCCAGAGCATGAGTAGGACACACAGTAACACAGGGAGCATCCTCGCAATGCCTGCATTGCAAGGGCAGGACAATTTCTCCCACTGATTCAACAGTTACTCTATACTGGGGAAGAGGCTCTTCTCCAATAGCGGTAAATAATTCTTTGGAGTTGGAATGTTCCACGGCACATGCCAGTTCACAGCTTTTGCAGCCCAGGCATTTTTCTGTATCTATCATAATGAGATAATTCATTTAGTTCCCCCTCACCTTAATCCTCTCCCCACAGGGGAGAGGAAAATATTGTTTTTATCACACAATTATAGTCGAGTGAACGACCCCACAGCAAGCTGAGGGGTATTCTGGCATTTTTTTATAAATCCAACCGTTGTTTACTGCTTATAGCTTACAGCTATTTATTCATACATCATCGGTTTAAGCTTCAAAGCCTTACGTCTTTTATTTATATGCTCTATCATCAAGTGGGCGGCCTTTATGGGATCCGCCTCAAAAGCAAATTTTCCACCCAGAATATCTTCCATATCATTACAAAGAAAATTAGTTACATTCTTACTCCCCAATATTGGAAAGGGAACACCGAGCACGGTAAACACACCCGATGCTGCGAAATAAGATGCTATAGATACAGCCTTTTCACTCATCCACTCAGGGGCTGCTCCTGCTGCCGGAAGATCGCTTATATCCTCTCCTAATCCACCTTCATTAACCACATTGGTAAGAGCCATTAAAATTCGGCTGTTGTCAACACAGGAACCAACATGCAGAATAGGAGGAATTCCTACGGTCTCACATATCTCCTGAAGGCCTTTTCCTGCATACTTAAAAGCAGCCTCAGGTGTGAGTAGTCCCGCTTCAGCATCAGCAATAGCCGTGCATCCGGTTACTACTACCAGAACATCGTTTTTGATTAATTCTTTGCTCATCTCTATATGACCAAAGTTATGTTTAATCTTGGGGTTATTACATCCCACCACTCCAGCCAGACCTCTGATTCTTCCTTGAATAATAGCATCATTTAAAGGTCGGTAAGTGGCACGATAGGTTCCTCCCAAAAAATTATAAACGTTCTCCGCACTAAATCCAGCTACTAGCTCCTGGTTCTCTTCAGGAATCTGAACATCCTGCCCATTTCGATTAGGAAAATTCTCAATAGCCATCTTAATTATTTTTTTAGCTATCTCATAAGCTTTTTCCTCTTTAAACTCAATATGAGTAACGCCAGGTGCTTTATTTTTAGGAGAAGTTGTTACAAGTTTTGTATGAAAAGCAGTAGCAACACTTGATAAAGCAGGCATTATGCACTGAACATCCACCATCATTAAATCTACCGCTCCGGTAAGAATAGCCAGCTCCTGTTGCAAGAAATTACCGGCTACTGGAATTCCATGACGCATCAAAATCTCGTTTGCTGTACAGCACATTCCGGCAAGATTTATGCCTTTGGCTCCATTTTTTTTGGCAAGCTCAACAAGCTCCGGGTCCCTTACTACATCTACTACTACATCAGAAAGAGTAGGCTCATGACCATGAACTACCACATTCACCTCATCTGGAGAAAGAGTGCCTAAATTTGCTCTTGCTAATATAGGTTCAGGGGTTTTAAATAGGACATCAGAAAAGTCAGTAGCAACCATGGAACCTCCCCACCCATCAGATAGAGCAGTTCTAAAACCATGCATGAGAATATTTTTATAGTCGTTATCCACTCCAATATGGGTTCTATGCATAGTTTCTACAATTTCTCTATCAATGCCTCTTGGCATAATCCCCAACTCTTTCCAAATTTTAACTCTTTTCTCAGGTGCTCTAAGGGGCATTCTGAGCTCACCGTGCTGACGACCAAATTCAGCGAAAATTTTCTCCGCCAGTTCTTCGGCAATCTCATTTTTCTCTCTTCCATCAATTTTAATTCCATACTCGGAAGCTAAAACCTTTAACTTCACTTCATCCTTCATACCATAGGCATCTGCTTTTCCTTGAGAAGCTAGAAGCAAAGCGTGAGCAATATCCCGACCATGGTCAGAATGAGCAGCAGCTCCCCCAGCAATCATTCTAATAAAATTTCTGGCTACAATGGTATCAGCACTCGCTCCACATACTCCGGTCTGCTCTTCTTCAGCAAAAGGGTCAATTCTGCAAGGGCCCATAGCACAGTTTCGACAACAGATACCCAGTTGACCAAAACCACACTGGGGCTGCATAGACTCTAATCTATCCCAGGCAACCATAATATTTTCTTCATTTGCTCTTTTCAGCATCTTTTGACTGGCAGGATCTACTGACCTTTCTTCAGCTTTAGACATATTTAGTCTCCTTTTAACTCGTATCTCGTTCGTTCGTATATCGTATTGCGTCGTGCGTGATGCGTATTGCGCAAGAAAAAATCTCTCTTCATAAGAGCGCTCTTTTTTAATTCATTAAATAGCATTTCGCTGGCGATAACTACTCCTTCCGTAGAAAGATAAGAACTTATGTTGGAATTAAAGAGGATTTTCCCACTGGGAGGAAATTCATCATCGCCTCTCCAAATAATAAAAGATATTTTGACTTTAGGCAAGAAGGGAATCTTCACACCCACATCACCAAAAGGAACCTCTACTCCTCCTAGCCTCTTTGCAGCCCATTTTAATTTCTCTGGTTCTCTACCGAAGAAATCAATAAATGGCTTAACCACTCTCTCAGAAAAAGCAGGATTATAGAAACTACCAGAGGGAAGCTCACTAAAGCCTACCAGCCTCTCTTCACCATTAGCTTCCCTAGCATTATTCAGGTAGCGTAAAAGAATAGCTTTCTCCATAAGGCCAACGTTCCGAGGATTATCTCGGCATGTCACCTCACCCTCAGGATAGGAAATTTCATAGACTCTATTCATAAGCAAGAGGCTAATTAGGACCTCTCCAGCCCGAATGATTTTATAATCTGCACCTGCTAGTTGGCATTGGCGCTGAATATCTTTTTTAGCCAATTCCTTCAATGCTCGCCGAAAAGATACCTCAAGATTATTCTGTTTTTTCATAATCGTATTACCTACTTCCTTTTAAAAAAAGAAAACGGAAGCACCCCTAACATACGGTAGTGGTTCCACAAGAAGCTCTCGCTTGAATTCTGGGGCGAGGTCGTCTCTTGAATGAAGAAATAAGCTACAAATTAGGAATTTTCGGAGGTTGGATTTTACGTACCTTAAAACTCGTCTATTTTTCTTCCGATACCCTCCACTTCACTTATTTGGTCTTCTGCTTCAGTTTCAGTAAGAGATTCGTTAATATCGTAATCCGCCTTTTGCCGCTTCGCTTTGCAATAATGAAATCTATCCGCCAATGTTAATTCACCAATTCTCACTAGAAACTTGCGAGCCTCTTCGTGGTCACCTGTCCCATTTCTAAAACGGGCTTCGGAGTGCCCTCTAAATCTTTCTCTAATTTTGTGAAATAGGTAATAATAGGCCCTACTACTGGAGTTTCTTAACTCCATTTCTGTGCGGTTATTTCCCTCAAGAAATTGCTTAGCGCAGTCCAGAAATTCATTATAATGTACAGGCATTTTCCTCACACCTGTATTTATTACATCTTAGATAGATGCAAAATAAAAGGTCTTTTATCCTCATCAATTTCCCTACCATATGTTTTAGCCACACCCTGTTGAGTGTTTTCTAATATGGATCCCAAAACATCCCATAAATCTTCCTTTTCCTCAAAATCCTCAAATTCTGTCTTAACCTCAACTACATTCTCTTCCCAGTCTTCTGTCTCTTGGTCTTCCCAAACATAGCCCACAATTTGATAATTCTTTGCCCGTGTTTGCAATATTCTCTCTATTTCTGCGATAGATAAATCGTAAGTTCGACGCAAAAATTCATCCCGGCCCAGTCGCCTTCGTAGTCTAAGACTTGTCTTAGTAGTATATCTGTTTCTTGGGCTATGAACCAAATCTTGAAAAAACCCTCCACCCGTATCAACTGCGGAAAACACAAAGATGCCAGCTTCAAATACCATATTATAAGTGCTCTCTTTTTTTTTCTCCGGCCCAGGCACATCTTCGAGGTTTATATATTTAGGAAACTTCGAATCATCAGCTTTTATTTTAGATGGCCCTACGCCATCAGTAGAACCATCTGCCGTACACATATATGTTTTTCTCAAAATATCTGTATTCTGCATCTCAATTTTCCTTCTGCTTGGGTATAATTCTCTGTGCCATTTTTGCTCTTTGTTCGTCGACTTTTTGAACTTTCTCCAATAACCATTTCCCGATGTTTTCTGCAACGTCCCTTGAAAGCAATAAGCCAATTTGTAGCTCCCGAATCCAATTGGTTTCACCCGGTACACGGGTTATCACTTTACCTAATTTTCCTTCTTCTACTTCAAATCTCTCTAAATTGGGACTTTCCATAGACTCCACATAAAAATCCACCTTAATTTCACCTGTGGACACTGGTCCTCCATATGCGCCATTCACAGCAATCACTCGATAATCACTAGCTTTAGTGTACTTAAAAACAACACTTTCAGTTTTTGGTTTTTCTTTCATAAGTCAACTCCTTAGATCCTTTAATTTACCAAATAGCATCACACTGGCTATGACTATTCCTTCTGTAGAAAGATAAGAAGCTATGTGTGAATTAAATAAAATTTTCCCT
>CAZQMG010000071.1:0-8252 GCA_964594375.1 uncultured Clostridia bacterium
TTTAATAATTTCTAACTTAGGACGAGAAGATGGCTAAACTTATAGATAGAGAAATTATTCCCCGAATTATGGACAAGATAGACTCTCCCGAAATCCTCTTGCTTGTTGGGGCAAGGCAGGTAGGCAAAACTTCAGCTATGCACCTTATTATGAATAGACTTAGAGAACGGGTGAATCCTCAAAATATTCATTTTTTTGATTTGGAGGATTTCCGTATCTTAGATTTGGTCAATAAGGGACCGTCGGTGTTTATCCATTTTTTGCATTCCGAGTATCAAATCTCTAATATGAAGCAGTATCTATTTCTTGATGAAATCCAATATGCAGATAATCCTTCCAATTTCCTAAAACTTATCCACGACCATCATCCACAATTCAAAGTAGTAGCTTCGGGTTCATCAACACTATCTATCCGACAGAAATTTAAAGATTCTCTTGCTGGTCGCAAGAGAGTTTTCCAAATACACACTCTAAGTTTTAAAGAGTTCCTTATTTTCAGAAATCAGCATAAACTGACAGAATTGCTCCTCCCTTCAATTTTTGTCGATATAAAAACCATACAGGCAATCAATTGGGACCGTATACGATTTCATGCTGATGAGCTTAGTGGTATGTTCGAGGAGTTTGCCCTATATGGAGGATACCCAGCGGTTGTTTTAAATCATGATAAAAATGATAAGGTGGAGCTGCTTCTGGAGATAGTTAATTCTTATGTTCGTAAGGACATTAAGGATCTATCGCGCATTGACAATATAACCGGCTTTAACAGATTAATCCAACTATGTGCAACGCAATGCAGCAAGCTTGTTAATGTAGCAGAATTATCTTCAACCTTAGGGATCAGCAAACAAACCATTGGAAAATACCTGTTTTTATTGGAGAACACTTTTATTATAACATTGCTCCTACCTTATTTCACCAATAAGCGTAAAGAAATAACGAAGATGCCTAAAATTTATATGCAAGATACAGGCCTGCGAAATAGCATACTGAGTGACTTCGCTCCATTAGGTTCCAGAGCTGACAAAGGAGAAATTGTGGAAAATGTGGTACTCTCTCAACTTATAAAAACCAAATCCTCCTTGACCAATATTTTTTTCTGGCGGTCACTTTCAAAAGCTGAGGTGGATTTTGTGGTGAAGGAGGATTTTCTGATGCCGCTGGAGATAAAGTACCGCAGTTTTCAAAACCCAAGTATTTCCAGGAGTATGAGAAGTTTTTTCCAAACCTATGAACCTCCTTATGCATTGGTGATTACAAAGGACTTTGTCGATAGCAAAAAGTATGATAATGTTTTGGTTTACTTTATTCCTTCCTGGCTTGTTGGTTAATTAATAAATAGGAGATTTTTAGTTTGGGCAAAGGATTAAAGCTTATTCTTGGACTAGTACTCCTATTCTTTAAGAAGGAAGAATCCCAATCTTAAAGAATTAGGTGTTGAATGCGTGATTTACTTAATCTTATATTTTATAGCTAGTCGCTGGTTAGCAGTATCCACCACGAAATCGAATGATTTTGAAAGGAGATAGTCTAAAAGTCAAGTAAAATTCCAGAGTTAAGGCCAGACTTTTTTCCATAGTTAAACTCCTCTGTCGATTGCCATCCAAAATTGGCCCGCCTTAGTGAAGAACAAAAAGTAGAATGGAAGAAAGAATAGAATGATGCGAGGAAAAGCGGTAAATTAAGTACCGAGACCAATTTCTTCGAGGATGACTTTCTTAAATGTGGCTTTATTACCAAAACGTTTGAGGCAATCAAGAATTTCGATACCGGCAAGTTTACCTTTGGCATCATAATCAGCGGCAATTCCATCCCCTCTACTTTTTACCAACCGACTATCTTGACAAGTTGCTTTATCTTCGGCAAAGAATGCTCTGGCAATAATCTCTTGACCTACCACCTACTCACCTACGCGAAAATTTGACAATCTTCAATTTTGTGTTATGATGTGAGGATATTTTGTGACCGGCAAGAAGTTAGTAATTGCCTGATGTAAGCCTGATTTGAGAGGTCGGATAATGGGATGGCTGGAGAGAACCTATAATAAGATAAAGAGAGGAAAGAAGACCATAGATATCCCTGATGGCTTGTGGACGAGATGCACGGGTTGTGGGCAGACTATCTATAATAAGAACCTAAAAGAAAATTTGAAGGTTTGCCCAAAATGTGGTTATCATTTTTACCTGGGAGCAAAAGAGAGAATTGAGATTACTCTGGATAAGGATAGCTTTGTAGAATATGATTCAAAGGTTAATTCGGATAATCCTCTTAATTTTCCTGGCTATAAGGAAAAGCTGGTTAAAGGAGAAGAGAAGACGGGTTTAGATGAAGCAGCTATTATCGGAGAGGGGGAAATAGGGGGAAAACCTATAGTTGTTGGAGTGACTGATTTTGGCTTTATGGGTGGAAGCATGGGTTCTGTAGTAGGAGAGAGAATAACTATCACTGCAGAAAAGGCTATAGACAAAAGGCGTCCTCTGCTTATTATCTCTGGGTCAGGAGGAGGAGCGAGAATGCAAGAAGGAGTGATTTCTCTTATGCAGATGGCAAAAACCAGTGCTGCTATAGCTGAGCTGAAGAAGCAGGGACTTCTCTATATTTCTCTTCTCACTCATCCCACCATGGGAGGAGTGATGGCAAGCTTTGCTTCTCGGGGAGACATCATTATAGCAGAGCCAGGAGCACTTTTGGGTTTTGCTGGACCCCGAGTAATAAAGCAGACTATAAAACAGCAAATTCCTGAAGGCTTTCAGAAGTCAGAGTTCTTACTAAAACATGGAATAATAGATATGGTAGTGGAAAGAGGTAAAATCAGGTCGACTTTAATCAAAATTCTTGACTTCGCTCTTGCTTAGGAGTATAAGCGTCTATATATATGTACCCAAGGGTATTTCTTAGATAGTTCGTAGTTATGAGTTCATGGTTCATCGACAAATATAGCGCATAGCGTTTAGCGGATAGCGTATAGTAAAAAACAAAAAATTCAAAAACTATAGGGAATAAGAAAAGAACGAACGGTGAACCAGTTGACTAGGGGGATAGCAGGTCAATGAACAATGAACTACGAACAATGAACACAAGAGGGGAAAGTATCTCCCTCATTTTAATCCTCTCCCCCCAAGGGGAGAGGGAAGGGGTGAGGGGAGGTGAACAACGAAATAAAAGGAGGATGTAAGGGATGGAAAAACCGGTTGTTGATGCAGAATTATGCACGGGATGCGAGATTTGTGTTGATGAATGTCCAAAAAATTGCTTGGAACTTGTGGATGATATCGCCAATTTGGTTAGACCAGAGGATTGCGATGGATGCGGAGATTGTGCCGAGGGTTGTCCCTCAGAGGCCATTACGATGGAGGAAGAATAATCTATTGTAGGCCAGGCGAAATTTAGTTGACCGATTTGAAGCCTGGCCTGGTTTTATAAGTGAATGGTCGTTGGTGAAGGGAAATTCGTATGTGGTATATCGCTGAAAAAAGAAGTACGTGAATTGTGTGAATCGTAAGCCGTCAACAGTATTGCATCATATGTTTTAGTCTTTTTTCACGATATACGACATACTATATACGATATACGAAAAACAGCGGCAGAGAGGATCGTCCTGAGGTGTTTTTCTCAAGGAAAAGGAGTGGAAAGAAGAAGAATAAGCCAAGAGGTAAAAGTTGGCAAGGTAAAAATCGGCGCGGGTGCTCCCATAGTAGTCCAGGGTATGACCAAGACAGATACAGAGGATATCCCAGCTACAGTTGGGCAGATAAGAGAACTTACTCAAGCTGGCGCTCAGATAGTAAGAATAGCTCTACCAACTATAAAGGCAGCCAAGGTTTTATATCGGATTAAGCAGGAAGTAGAAGTGCCTCTGGTAGCTGATATTCATTTTAACTATCGGATAGCCCTGGCGGCTATGGAGCAGGGAGTGGATAAAGTAAGAATTAACCCTGGCAATATGGGAGAAAGAGGCATATTAAGTGTAGCAAATAGAGCTAAAGATAAAGGAATTCCTCTTCGCATTGGTGTAAATTCAGGGTCTCTGGAAAAGAGTCTTTTAGATAATAATCTAGCCGAAAGAAGAGTATCCAGAATTAAGGCTCAGAGTCATCGACAGATAATGGCTGATGCAATGGTGGAGAGTGCTTTACGCACAACAGCTCTTCTAGAAGAAGAGGGATTCAGAGATATAGTTATCTCTCTTAAGGCGGCTGATGTTCTTACCACTATTCTTGCCTACCAGATTATTTCAGATAAGACTCCTTACCCACTTCATCTGGGAGTAACAGCTACCGGTCCTTGCTCCCAGAGTATTATCAAGTCATCCATAGGCATAGGAGCTCTTCTTGCTCAGGGGATTGGAGATACAATCAGAGTTTCTTTAACCGGGAGTCCTTTAGAGGAAATAAAGCTCGGTTATGAAATTTTACAGTCACTTGATCTATTCAAAGAAAAGCCTATTTTGATTTCTTGCCCCACCTGCGGAAGATGCAAGGTGGATCTGGAGTCTATTGTTCACGAAGTTCAGCTCGGGATAGAGAAGGCTAAAATTCCTCTAATAATAGCAATAATGGGCTGTGAAGTTAATGGTCCAGGAGAGGCAAAACAGGCAGATATTGGCGTAGCCTGCACAAGAAAAGGGGGAGTTCTTTTTAAGAAAGGTAAAATAGTGGGGAAAGTGGAAGAGCGAGATATAGCAAAGGTTCTTTTAGAAGAAGTAGAAAAACTAAGCATAAATAGCGGATAGCGTTTAGCGGGTAGCGTATAGTAAAAAAAAGAAGTTCTAGTTGGTTAATGGTGAGGATCAGGGGTTGATATGATATATATGTCTTTATCGCAGAGACATCTAAATCTACCTACAATATATCATACTGCGTATTGTGTCGTGTGGATTTTTTTGGCAGACAGGTGGGTGTTAGAATTTAGGGTTTTCTATACGCTATACGCTATACGCTATATTTGGATACGGGGTAATGATGACTAAGTATATCTTTGTGACAGGAGGAGTTCTTTCTTCTCTGGGGAAAGGAATAGCCTCAGCTTCCATTGGGACTCTTCTCAAGAGTCGGGGTCTAAAAATAAGTATGCTAAAGTTCGATCCTTATATCAATGTAGACCCTGGTACTATGAGCCCTTATCAGCACGGGGAAGTATTTGTAACCAAAGACGGAGCAGAGACAGACTTAGACCTGGGCCACTACGAAAGATTTGTGGGAATAGACCTTTCCTCGCATAATAATGTTACCACGGGGCAGATATATAGTACTGTTATCGAAAAGGAAAGAAAAGGAGAATATCTAGGGAAGACTATTCAGGTAGTTCCTCATATTACCGAAGAGATACAGAAGAGAATAAGAAAGGTAGCCCGCAAGGACAAGGCGGAGGTAGTTATTACAGAAATAGGAGGAACAGTAGGTGACATTGAATCCCTTCCCTTTCTGGAAGCTATAAGACAATTCCGCCTGCGCCAGAAAAGAGAAAATACATTATTTATTCATCTTACTCTTCTTCCCTATATTTCTTCTTCCGCAGAACTTAAGACTAAACCTACTCAGCACAGCGTAGCTAGATTAAGGGAGATAGGTATTCAGCCTGACTTAGTCCTCTGCCGCACACAGATTCCTTTGACTGATGAGGCAAGGGACAAGATTTCTCTCTTCTGTAATGTAAGAAAAGAGGATGTTATTCAGGCTATAGAGGTAGAGAATGTTTATGAAGTCCCCTTAAGGTTTGATGAGGAAGGGTTAACCAGGAATATTATAGATAAATTGGATTTATCTATCTCTCGGGGAGATTTGTCTGCCTGGAGGAAATGGGTAGAGGAAGTGAACAATTGTAAAAAAGAGGTAAAGATTGGTGTAGTAGGCAAGTACGTGAAGATGAAGGATACCTATAAGAGTATCAATGAGGCTTTTGTTCATGCAGGAGCAGCTAATAAGTCAAGAGTCAAGCCTTTGTGGCTGGAGGCGGAAGAGGTAGAAAAAAATCCCGATGAATACCTGAGATCTGTGCAAGGCATACTCGTTCCCGGCGGATTTGGACAGCGAGGGCTGGAGGGAAAAGTAGAAGCTATTCAATATGCCAGGCAGAAGAAAATACCTTTTTTAGGAATATGTTTGGGGATGCATTGTGCTACTGTTGAGTTTACCCGGAATGTAGCTAAATTAGAGGGAGCTAATACTACTGAGTTCAATCCCAAAACTCCTTATCCGGTGATAGACCTTTTGCCAGGGCAAAAGAAGATTAAAGACAAAGGGGGCACCATGCGATTAGGCACTTATCCCTGTCGTCTAGAGAAAAGTAGTCTTAGCTATCAGGCTTACGGAAAATCCATAATTTATGAGCGCCACCGCCATAGATATGAATTTAATAATGAATATCGCCAGGTTCTTGCTCAGAAAGGATTGAAGGCAACCGGTATTTTCCCAGAGAAAAATCTGGTGGAAATAATAGAGATTCCTGAGCATCCCTGGTTTGTGGCGGTTCAATTTCATCCAGAATTCCAATCTCGACCGGGCTCTCCTCATCCATTATTCAGAGATTTTATTAAGGCAGCTATGAAATGAAGTTTATCCTACTTTTCTTAAGTGCTGCCTTGGTTAATAATTTTGTTTTGAGGTACTTTCTTGGTATTTGTCCTTTCTTAGGCGTTACTGGAAGGGTAGAGTCTGCTGTGGCTATGGGTTTAGCTACTACTTTCGTTATGACTATCACCTCCATTCTTATCTGGTTGATAAACCACTTTATTCTGGTTCAGTTTAATTTACCTTTTTTGCAGTATGTAGTGGCTATTTTAGTTATTGCTTCATTGGTGCAACTAATAGAGATGTTTATCCGTAAAGCCAGCCCCGCTCTTTATCGGTCTCTGGGAATTTATTTGCCCCTTATTACTACCAATTGCGCTATTTTCTTTGTGGCTTTACTTATCCCCCTTAGAGGTTATAGCTTTATAGAGAGCATTGTCTTTGGTTTTGGAGCAGGACTAGGATTTACTCTGGTTATGCTGGTGATGGCTGGAATCAGAGAACAATTGGATTTTGCCGATGTTCCTGAGCCCTTGCAGGGAGCAGCCATAACTTTAATTACTGCTGGGTTATTGGCTTTGGCTTTTATGGGTTTCACGGGGCTTATCACTGCCTAAATGAACATAATCTTAATTTCTATTTTGAGTGTAGGAGGATTGGCGGCTATTTTCGCCGTCTTTTTGTCTATTGCTCATCAAAAACTTAAGGTAGAAGAGGACACCAGGGTAGAACAGGTCATAGGGCAATTACCTGGTGTCAATTGTGGTGCTTGTGGGTTTGCCAGTTGTCGTGCTCTGGCAGAGGGAATTGTGGGAAAAAATGCCTCAGTCAACTCCTGTGTAGCAGGAGGAAACGATACAGCTCAGAAAATAGCAGAAATTTTGGGTATAGACTCTGAAGTAAGTGAGAAAGAGGTAGCTTTTCTCCAGTGTGGAGCTCTCTCAGGAGAAAGGAAGAAAAAGGCAAGCTATGTGGGGGTTGAGAGTTGTCAGGCAGCAGACATAATAATGGGAGGAGAGCTGGCTTGTGATTATGGTTGTTTTGGTTACGGTGACTGCCAGGCTGCTTGTCCTTTTGATGCTATCTCTATTAAGGAGGGGCTGCCTCAAATAGATATTGCTCGCTGTACTGGTTGCGGAAATTGTGTAGAGGCTTGTCCAAGAAATTTGATTTCACTACAGGTTTTAGATGGAGAGGTTCACTACCGAGTAGTTTGTTCTTCTTTAGATAAGGGGAAGAAAGCTCGTTTTGCCTGTGAAAGGGCTTGTATAGCCTGCAATATATGTGTTAAAGTCTGTCCTTTTGACGCCTGTGAAGTGAAAGATAATTTGGCTGTTATCGATCAAAGGAATTGTCAGAGATGCGGAGTGTGTGCTCAAAGGTGTCCCACACAGGCGATAAGAGAAACGGAATATTAGCGTATAGCGGGTAGCGTTGAGCGTATACAAAAAACCAAGACTCTAGAGCGCGTCGAGTATTTTTTGGGATTGCTTCGGCTTTGCCTTGCGATGACAAACCGGTAATACTGCTCTTCTCTGTCATTGCGAGCCTGCTGAAGGCAGGCGTGGCAATCTCTTAACTAAACATTTACTAATAAAAAAAGGTAGCTGTCTCTCTTTTTTCCCTCTCACCTCGGGGGAGAGGGATGGGGTGAGGGGAAATTTATGAAGATTGCCATTACTGGTAAGGGTGGAGTGGGAAAGACTACTCTGGCTGCTGGGTTAGCTATCTTCTTTTCGCAGC
>CAZQMG010000072.1:0-8200 GCA_964594375.1 uncultured Clostridia bacterium
ATTTAAGACCTCTCACCAGGTTAGAGTAGGCTTGACGCTCAGCTGTATATACCATCTGGTAAGGAAGATTTGAAAGCCACTCCTGACCCACATCCTCTGTGCTAAATTCAAGGCCATCTTCCTCCACGAGCTTTAAGTTAAGGATTGTATAATCGAGATCATCATCCCGAGCCATATAACTTATATTTCCTCTGGTAGCCTCTTTAGCTGAGGAATGAAAGGTATATTCATTGTTATTGATTTTGTCCGGTAGGTAGGGAAAATAATCTTGAAGGGGATAAGAATTTGTAGCCTTAAGGTAGTTTTCTATTTCCTTCCTTGGCCATCCCTCCACGGGCTTTCCTAAAAGGCAGCCGATGCATCTGCCCAGCCAGGCTCCATATATACGCTCATAAAGAGCATCTTTGTCTAAGATTTTTGGAAAAGTCATCTCTACTTCAGGAATTTTCTTTTTGATCTCGCCTATTTCGGAGGGTTCCTCATAGGGATAGTCACTTCTTTTGTCCAAACCTTCCAGGGTATTGTAAAATTCCTCTATTTCCCCTGGAGTTCCTTCCTTTTTCAACCTTGGCAATCTTTCCTTAATTCCATCAGTTACATTTCTTCCTTCCTGGGTCAACTGAGCTATTTCTTCTTCAAGAAGTTCCAGTGTTTCCTCTTTCTGAAGATAGGCCGAAGTCTTCTGAGATATTTTGGCATTGTCCATTATATAAGCTCCTCCGCTAAATTTAAATTTAATCCATCCTTGTCCTTGCAATATCCTTAAGGCCTCCCTTATAGTAGGACGACCTACTCCTAACTGCTTAGTTAATTCATTCTCCGTGGGAAGTCTTTCCCCTGCTTTCAGACTTTCATGAAGAATATCTCGCTTAATTTCCTCTGCTACCAATACAGGCAGTGTTGTCCTTCTTACCGGTCGCACAGTTCCACCTCCCAAGATTAGATGAGAATATTACAATAATATTATAATACAATCCACAAATTTGTCAAGTTTTTGCGTTGAGTCAGAAAAATTGAAAGTGGACGCTGATTCTGGGCCCGAATGCGAAAAGAGATTCAAATGAGAAACTCTTAGCAAGAAAACGGAAGGGAAGGAAATCTGGTTCCTACATGTTTGAGAGGGAGTGCGGTGGGTATATTGTGGTAGAGCATAACGGGGATGTGTATCCGTGTGATTTCTTTGTTAAACCAGAGTGGAAATTGGGAAACATACTTGAACTGCCTCTAACAGAGCTTTCTGAGAGGGCAAATAGGAATGCTGCAAAAATTACAAAGCTCTTATTCTTATAATAAGCGTCACAATAAAAAGTGCCCATCCTAGAATTAACAACAGGCCTACTACTTTCTTGGCAGCCGTAACTAAGAGCAATATCAAGTACACAGCGGTAATGGCGATTAGGAAGGATACTATTTGTCCATAGAATTCAGCTAGTTCTGGATATTCTTTAAAGACACTCTGTTCCAGCAGGAAAGAGAGTGCTTTGGTTAAGCCATTGTAGATGGTATAAATGAAGTTCACTGCCTGCTCTGCTAAACCTGGTTTTATAACTTCTGGAAGTTGCACCGGCTCTAATGTTCCACTGGGTTCTTGCGCAAGGACGGAACTGGCCCCTGCCCAGAGCAAGAATAAAACATAAATAGCAGACATTAGGCAAACTGACTTTCTGAACTTGCTATTCATCACTTTTCCTCCTTACTTCCGCCTTACTGATTTCTTATTACCGAAAAGCTCTGCAAGATGGTGTTTAGTGTGCCATCTGGAGTCCAGGAATTCTTACTCGTTTTTCCACCACGCTTAAAATCCGGGAAAGAACGACTACTGCAATTAGATATATAAAAGCCACCACCAGAAAAACTTCAAAGTATCTGAAATTCTCGGCGGCAATAAATTTTGCCTGAGCCATCAATTCGGGAGCTCCGATCATATAGGCAACCGAGGAATATTTGAGAGTATAAATCAACTCATTGGACCAGGAAGGAATGACCATCCTGAACATCTGAGGTAAAATAATATTCACAATTGCCTTGAGGCGACTCATACCAATGGCCCTAGCAGCCATTATCTCCCCTTGACTGACCGACTGAATAGCTCCCCGGAAATACTCTGCCTGATAGGCAGCACTATTTAAGCCCAATCCCAGGATACCAGCTACAAAAGATGAGAGCCTGATACCGTAGGGAGGCAGTCCATAGTAAAGAATAAGGAGCTGTACCAAGAGAGGAGTGCCCCTGAAAAACTCAATATAGCCGGTACAAAGAAGGGAAACCGGACGGTTCCCATATAATCGTCCCAGAGCTAAAGCAACTCCGAGTATGAATCCCAGAGAAATAGAGCAGACAGTGAGCTCCAGGGTTACCACAGCTCCTTTAAGCAAGCCAGGCATTATTTCATAAGATAGACTAAGAAAACTCATTTCTTTCCTGTCTCTCCGTAGAGTTCATTTATTTTAGAGAGGAATTCTCTGGTCCGTTGATGTCGCGGATTACCGAATAGGACCTCCGGTGAGCCCTGCTCAACTATTACCCCCTTCTCAATGAAGATAATTTCATCACATACAGAGCGTGCGAATCCCAGCTCGTGAGAGACAACCAGCATGGTCATACCACTCTCCGCCAGATCCTTCATCACTCCTAATACTTCCCCGATTAACTCTGGATCGAGGGCCGAGGTTGGCTCATCAAAAAGCATCAGCTTGGGTCCCATTGCCAGGGCCCTGGCAATACTTACCCGCTGCTGCTGGCCACCAGAGAGTTCAGCTGGATAAGAGGCTGCCTTATCTTCTAATCCGACCCGAATAAGCTGTCTCATCGCCTCCTGACTAGCCTCTCTTTTATCCATCTTTTTCACTTTAACCAAACCTAACCGAACATTATCCAGGGCTGACAGGTGAGAAAAAAGGTTGAAATCCTGAAAGACCATACCGATTGACTGACGGACCTGGTTAATATCAGCCACGGAATTGGTTATATCGATTCCGTCCAGCCAGACTCTCCCTGAATCAGGGGTAGTTAATTGATTAATACACCGCAACAGCGTACTCTTACCCGTGCCTGATGGTCCAATAATAACCTTGGTTTCTCCCCCCTTTACCTCAAAGGAGATATCTTCTAGAACTTTTTCTTTACCGTAGTTTTTATGTATATTCTCTACTCTTAGCATTGCAGATTGATCAACTGACATAAATCATCTCTCTCCGTGCTCAGTTGCAAATCCTGGAATCCTGGATTTCTCTTCCAGATATCCCAACAGTTTATTTCCTGTATAGGTCAAAACAAGGTAAATGAGAGCAATAGTAACATATATTAGCATTGGCTCAAAAGTCCTTACAATAATGTATCTGCCTTCCCTCAATAACTCTATAACTCCCACGGCATAGGCAAGTGATGTATCCTTAACCACAATTGAATATTCATTTGACCAGGCAGGAATGGATAACCGAAGGGCCTGAGGCAGAATAACATGACGAATTGCCTGAAACTTACTCATTCCTACAGAGCGGGCCGCTACCATCTGACCTTCCCTAATAGACTGAATCGCCCCCCGGAAGATTTGTGATTGATAAGCAGAAGAGCGAAGACCCAGAGCAAGGATTGCAGAGAAAAAGGCTGAGATATTGACGCCCAATACGGATAAACCAAAGAAGAAAAGGAAAAGAAGGACCAATGCTGGAATGGAGCGAAAAATCTGCTCATAGATTGAGCTGAAAATGACTACTCCTCTTCGCCCGTAGACCTGGCCCAAAGCTAGAAGTATACCGACTACTAGCCCTAGAGCCAAAAGTAAAAAGGTGAGCTCCAGAGTAACGATCGTACCTCTTAGAAGGAATGGCAGACTATTCCATATAAGAATCAGTTTTTCGATGCTTCTTCGCCTCCTCCTGACAATAGTGGAAAGAGGACAGTTCTATTCTCCTCTTCCCACTATATATCTTCAGGACATTCGTTATTCACCAAAATATTTAGTTACAAGTTTATCCCATTCCCCTGAAGATTGTAACTCCTTCATTGCCTCGTTTATCTTAATCAGGAGCCCGTAGGGATCTCCTTGCTGAACCAGGAATCCAAACTCCTCTCCAGTGACGATGACACCCGCTATCCCGATTGCTTTTTCCTTGGCTACAGATACTTGCGAAGCCGGCTCATCTTGAATAACGGCGTCCAGGTTCCCATTAATCAAATCAAGCACAGCCAAAGGATAGGTCTCGTAAAGCTTAAGCTCTATACCTACTCCTTTGTCAATTAAGTTCGTCTGAATCCAGTCAGCTCCGGTTGTTCCTCTCTGTGCTCCTACGGCCCTGCCATTACTCAATGCGGTAATGATATTAAGGCCAGAATCCTGGCGAACAAGAATAGCCTGGTCTGATTTCCAATAAGCCTGGGAGAAGTCTATTACTTCCTCTCGTTTGTCAGTAATGGTAAATCCTGAGGCGCCTATGTCATACTTGCCTGCCACAACTCCTGCAATGATAGAGTCGAAAGCTACGTCTTCAATCTCGATTTCGTAGCCTTTCAGTTTGGCGATTTCTCGCATCACATCCAGGTCAAAACCTACATAATTGCCCTCTTCATCCTTCCATTCAAAGGGTGGCCAGGAAATATCCGACACAACAACATAGACTTCTTTTTCTGCTGGGACGATTTCAGTAGGTGCCTCTTCAAGAGATCTTGACACAAAAAAAGCAACCACAACTATAATTATGACTACCCCAATCATGTAAATGACTTTCTTCATTCTAATCCCTCCTCTTTTGTCACCATCTTCTACCTCCTTTTCTATTTGACTCTTTTATAATATATAATCTTCCAGCTGTCAAATTTCTATATTGGGAGCCTGAGCATCCCTACCCTACTGCTTAACATATAAAACCTACTGTATTATATGAAACGACATAAATAATTGCGCATCCCTTGTAGCGACTTCATTTATGAAGCCAGAAAATTAGCGGGTTTGATGAATCAAACCTCTACAGATAAGCGAAAATATATAAGACGTTTCATATAGAAAAAAAATAAATAGCCGGTGCATACAAAACTATTTATGGGAAGAAATCTTTGAAGCGCGTTTCTTCATTATAAGTGAAAGATTATGCATGTCATTTGGAATTGTTTTTATTAAAGGGAGCCAGAGAAAAGCGCATGGTATCCAAAAAATTATGGAAATGTAAAGGACAAAAGTTAAACCAAATTTATCGGCAAGAATGCCACCCACCAAAGGACCGATTCCTCCTCCCATCACATCGGTAAGATTAGCGACGGAAAGCATTATACCACGATTTTCTGGCACGTTAACATCCAGAAATATCGCCCTTATATTTGGTCCGGCTATAGAAGCGATGCTAATTCCAATAAAGCCAATAAGAAGGGGCAATAAGATATGTAAAAAACGAGGATGAGCAGGAGCTGGATAGGCTATTACAGCAGCTATAAAGGGTATAGCCCCCAGGATAGCAACCATACATAATATTGTGCGCCAGAGAACATTTTTCTTACGCAGGAAATCGCCCAGATACCCACCGTATATATTGCCAACCATTTTTGCTCCACCAAAGGCCAATCCGAAAAATGTGGCCATAGGAATACTAAGTCCTTTTTCCTGAGCGAAAAAGGTTATAACCCATATCGGTAATACTCCCCAGGGGATACAACCGGCAATACTCTGTAGGTTCAAAAAAAGATTGGTTCGAATACTTATAACCCTTTTGAAATCCGAAAGCTTAACTTTATAACTGTAGGTTAGTCCACGTTTGATGAGTTCCCTAAGCGCCGGTTCAACTCTGCCTCTTTCTGGCTCTTTGGCTAGAAAATAGAATAAAGGAATGAGAATAAAGTTAGGAAGAGCGATAATGGCAAAGGGATATCTCCAGTTTAATCTGGGACCAATTGTTCCCGCTATGGCTGCTCCTATTAAATAGCCCAGTCCGGCAGCAAATAGGAACCAGGCAAATCCTTTTCCTCTTTCTTCAGGAGAAAAATAATCCCCCAGGAGCGATGAGCCGACCGGTAAGAGAATACCTATTCCCAGACCTGTCAAAGACCGCATAATAAAAAGTTGGCTATAACTCTGAACAAAAGCTGTTAACAAACAGGGAATTTCACCCAGGATGGTTCCCATAACAAGCAGTTTCTTCCTTGAATATTTGTCCGCCCAGTAACCCCATAATAGAACCATCAATGCGCCGATAACAATAAATACCGAACTTATTGCTCCCATCTGGGTATGGCTTACCCCAAACTCAGCTTCGATAAGAAGGTAGTTGGGAACCAGAGCTGCCTGATCAGCAGTTAAAAAAATAGCTATCAGTATCAACCCAACTATTCCCAGATATTCTCTTTCTTTTACCATATGCTTATCCCGTACTCCCCCACCCTGCTGGTCCTCTCTCTGTGTTATCTAGTTCCTCAACAACTTTGATATCAGGAGTCTCCACTTTTTGAATAACTAG
Organism: uncultured Clostridia bacterium; assembly: GCA_964594375.1. Lineage (GTDB taxonomy): Bacteria > Aerophobota > Aerophobia > Aerophobales > AE-B3A > AE-B3A. The sequence continues at coordinate 6,444 of CAZQMG010000072.1, forward strand.
TTGACAGACTTTATCACCCTTTTTCACTTTAAATGACTTACCTTTGTCAAGATTTATCAGAATTACAGCTACCTCTCCCCTATATCCGGAATCAATGAGCCCGGGAGAATTGACAATACCTATTCCGTGCTCCAGAGCAAGACCGGATCTGGGTTGGATGAAACCAGCATAACCAGGAGGGATTTCCAGGGCAATACCAGTAGGAATTAATTTGCGTTCACCGGGATTTATTACTAAATCAACTCTACTATAGAGGTCACAGCCAGCATCGTTGTCATAAGCATATGCAGGAGTAGGAAGCTCAGCGGTGAGTTTCTTTAATTTAATCCTCATTAATGCACCTTTCTTGATTTTGCTCTTTTTTCTATCTTCCAATATATCATATAGTATAAGAATAAAAGTATCAAGAAGAACAAACCGGTCGGCCATATAAGTAATTCCAGTTGTGCGTCAAAACTAACATCTGCAACTATTATGATAGTTTAGTGATTTCTGACTATTTGTGGTATAGACCATCTACCTGAGAAGCTGGAAGGCATAAAACTTATCACTCAATCCCTAAACCCTTAAACAAGAACAAATATCAAGGTGGTTTGAGAGATAAGAGATAACTCAGATCCCTTATGAATACCGGCTTATTTACAATCATTAAGTTATAAGTTCGAGTCCTGCCCGGGGAGCCACCACACCCCAATATTGATAACAGATTTTTATCAATATTATTTCAAGTTTATTGAAGAATATAAGAAATGCTCCTAATCGAATTCCCGTATCGCTACCAAATCCTTCAATCTCATCTTTTATTTCCCACGAAGGGTCCCTTGGTAGCAACCTTTTGGCCCATCTCCTTAAACACATCTACTTAAACAATTGACATTAAGGGAGAATGTTGAGTCTCCTTTAGAGGGTCAAAATATTCAATGTTTGATAGGTCGAGATGTACTTTCTGAAGGAATTTTGATTTATAACGGCCATACGAATACTTTTAGTCTTTCTTTTTAACGAGGTTCCTTGGATGAAAATTTCATATGATACCTTGGCCAAAACGATTTATGTTGAACTGGAAAAGAAGAAAGTAGCAAAAACCAAAGAGTCTACGCTAGGGGTTTTTCTTGATTTTGGTTATAAAGAAGAACTTATAGCTGTTGAATTGTTGAATTCAGGGACACTGTATTTGAAAAAATAGCTAAAACGTTTCATAAGCCAGAATTAGCAAAAGTTCACCCCAGAGTTATAGCTGAGAAAGCCTACGTGTAAGCCGATGGAAGAGAAAATTAAAGAACTTATTTCCAAACTCACCGATCAAATTGAAAAATTCCTCAAAGCTTGCAAAGCTGAAGGCGATGTCACCGTAGATGATGTTCTCAAGCGCTTGGAAGAGCTAAAGAAGGAAACTTAACTCCAGGTGTATAATAGACAATCCCAATCCCTTCATCCTTCACAATAATTTTCTCAATAAACTTCTTTAGAAAACTTCGTTGTTCTTGAACGTTGGTTCCTATAAAGATCTTTTCCATTTCCTTCCGGTAAGACTCTATCATGGATCGGGTGATATAGACAGCTCGATTCTGGGTATTTAACCCCTCGTAGTAAGCAATCTCTTCCTGAAGACTATCCCTTTGAATTTTTAGTTCTTTGAGTCGCTCGGCCACCAACGATAAGTCAATTTTACCGCCTTCTATAGCCTCATATTGTCGTACAACTCTCAACTGTAAGTCAGCGGCTTTCTTCTTGAGGTCTGTAATCTTTCTACCATA
>CAZQMG010000073.1:0-3179 GCA_964594375.1 uncultured Clostridia bacterium
GATATATATATACAAAAATAGTATCTATTCAGCCGTAGTACATTTATATGTCATTGTGAGGAGATACGCAGTATCGACGAAGCAATCTCAAGAGATTGCCACGCCCCTTCGGAGCTCGCAATGACGTGTTTCACTGAATATTCACAATTTCACTTACCACAATCACAAAAAAAATATGCTCAACGACTTTCAAAAATTTATTATCACTACAAAAAGGATGCGTAGATGAAATACAAGGCGTGTTGACTTTGTGAACAAATAATGATATTATAATTAGTATGAAATATAATGTTAGAAAGGATGTGAAATAAAATGTCTGTAAGTATTACAGAAGACATTAAATCGGTTTCTGATTTAAAGAAAAAAACTCATGAGATTTTTAAGCAGATGCATTGCACTGGTCGTCCAATCATTGTCACCGTTAATGGAAAACCTGATGCTGTTTTGCTTGACGCAAAAGTTTTTGAAAGAGAACTAAAAACATTAAATCTTGGTATTTTATTAGCTGAGGCCGAAACCGATGTGAAGAAAGGACGTACCCGACCCGCACGAGATTTTCTAAAGGAGCTTAAATATCGTGCGAAAGTATCAGGTTGAAATTACCAAAATAGCTGGATCTGATATCCAGGAGATTTTTAAATATATTTTACGAGATAATAAGAGAGCAGCTATCAAATGGGTCGAGGAAATAGAACGACAAGTTGATAGGTTGAGAAATTTTCCTATGCGCTGTCCAATCATTCCTGAAGCACAGGAATTAGAAGAAAAATATCGTCATCTTATCTATGGCAATTATAGAACCATTTTTAGGATTGAGGAATCAAAGGTAATTATAATGCGGGTTATTCATGGTGCTCGATTGCTTGACCTAAGGATATTCGAGAAATAAAACTATAATGTCATGAATCCAACCTCACAGAAAAAAATAGCCTGTTTCCATTTTTATTGAATATTTACATCTTGGCAACTAACCGAAGTAAATTATAGTAAAAAGTAGGTTACTGTATGGCTTGTTCTACAGATTAATCTCTGTTAATTACTGAAAAAAGTGAAAATCTATCTGAGGTTCGCAAATAACAATAAAAAGGAATTGTTTTATGGAAAAGAGCAAGAAGGTAAAAGAAGATCTTTTAACAAGACTGCGAAAAATTAGAGGACAGATAAATGGTTTAGAAAAGATGATCGAGACAGGCGCTCCTTGTTCTGATATTTTAATGCAAATTAGTGCGGCCCGCGCAGCAGTTGGAAAGGTAGGGATGATGATTATGCAAAATTACATAAGAGATTGCTTTACCTCCCAGAGCAAAGAGATTTTTGAGGATAGAATAGAGGAACTGATTAAGAGTTTTTCCAAATTTATAAGATAGGTTCTTCCCAAATGACCTATCCATTTTCTCCTTCTTCCTGGTGGTGAATCACTTACCTAACTGGCGATTACCATATCTTCGGTTACTTTTTATATGATTCAACCAATACCCTTTCGGTTGTATTATAGATGATTCAATGCGGGCTCTTGACAAAAAAATTTTATATTGTAATATACTATAGGGCGTAGGGTATATAGTGGAGGAAAGTTATATACTGATAAGCAAATAGCCCTGAATCAGTTAATCAAGTTATCCCTCTATTATAAAAGGAGGAAAGGTTAGCTGATTTTTTTTAGCCTAGATAGTGAAAAAATTCACAAATTAAATGAAGTCCAAAAACGAGTTCAATAAGATAGGTAGATATATATTAACCCTGATTTCTCTATTTATTCTATGGATTCTATTAACTTCCACTTTAGCCTGGGAGGAGTTAACCGTAGGTTTTATCTTCTCGGCATTTATTGCCCTTTTTACTTACAGTTATTTTACCAGAAAGGGATTTTCTGGGATTAGTTTCAAGAAAGTTGCATATTCCCTCCTCTATATACCAATTTTTTTCTGGGAAATGTTTAAAGCAAACTTTGATGTTGCCTACAGAGTGCTTCATCCTAAAATGCCAATAAACCCAGGGATTGTCCAAATTAAAACAGACCTTAAATCCGATATTGCAAAACTAATTTTAGGAAATTCCATAACTTTAACTCCAGGCACTTTAACCGTAGAAATCATAGAAGATAATTTGCTTATACATTGGATTAATGTAAAAGACGAAGATGTTAAGAAAGCAACAGATATTATTGGAAAAAGGTTTGAAAAATACCTGAAGGTAATTTTTAAATGATTTTGTTAATTTTCTTTGCCATTATTACAGTTGCGGTAATTCTGGCTTTAATTCGTGCTGTAAGGGGACCAACATCACCGGATAGAGTAGTTGGCGTTGATATAATGATAACTGTTACAATAGCATTTATGGTCCTTCTAAGCCTTTTTTTTGAAAGAAAGATTTATCTTGATGTGGCTTTAATATATGCAGTGCTCTCCTTCGTTGGAGTAATAGCTATAGCTCGTTATCTGGATAAAGGATTATGAACCAAATAATAGGTTATGTGATAGCAGGGATTGGGGTAGCCTTTCTTTTTTTAGGTGCTTTAGGAGTATTTAGATTACCTGATGTATATAACAGACTCCAGGCTGGAACAAAATGTACGACGTTGGGAGCATTTTTATCAATTATTGGCGTAGGTATAATTGAACCCGCCTGGTTTTTAAAGTGTTTAGTTATAGCTGTATTTATCTTACTTACCAACCCTATCAGTGCCCATGCTCTTGCCAGGGCAAGCTATAAAAGTGGAGTAAAACTGTGGGATAAAAGTGTTGTTGATAAATGCAAAGAATTTGAGGAATGTATTAAAGTAGAGAAGGAAGACAAATGATTTTTCAGTTGATACTAATCTTGATTATGATTATTTTAGCAATTGCGGCATCTTTATTTAAAGACTTAATAAATGCTGTAGTTACGTGTGCAGGGGTGAGCTTGATTACCTCTATTCTATTTTATTTTCTTCAGGCACCGGATGTTGCTATGGCCGAAGCTGCTATTGGTGCAGGGTTAATTACAGCAATACTTATCATTGCCATAAAAAAAACGGAAAGATACGAGAAATGAGAAGGGTAATCAGTATCATTATACTCCTTATAATTGCTGGTGGATTGATTTTAGCTTTTTCCCAGATTCCCTTTGGCAAAAATAAAATAAATGTAGCTAATTATTATATTAAAAAAGGAATTGAAGAGACCGGTGCTGTTAATATA
>CAZQMG010000073.1:3279-7980 GCA_964594375.1 uncultured Clostridia bacterium
ATTGGACTTCTCGGTCTTATCTTCTCCGGCCATTTCCTGGCTAATTTTTTACCTAAAGGGGTTCCTCGTACTATTTTTAGCGCCGGTATTATCCCGATTATATATATTGCTATCGGATTCAAAATTGGATTTGAACTTACCGTCATAATTGATGATTTACTGGAGAGAAGTAAATGAATTTTCTCTTTAACTGGATGTATTATTTTGCTTCAGGAGGTTTAATTTTAGTTGGTCTTTATATTGTATTGGTAAAAACAAATTTAATCAAGATAATTATCGGAATTAATTTTATTGAGACGGGAGTAAATATTTTGCTCATATCTATCGGCTATATTAAAGGAAGAACCGCTCCTATATTCTCCACTACAGACATAAATCCTGCTGATGTTGTAGATCCTATACCTCAGGCTTTAGTATTAACTGCTATTGTCATTGGAGTAGCTGTATTAGCTTTAGCGCTTTCTATTATTATTAGAGTTTATAAGCATAACAAGACCTTAGATGTCACTAAGATAAAGGGGTTAAAATGGTAAATCCATCACTTTTAGTCGGTATACCTTTAGCTTTTGCCTTTTCTATTCCTCTTTTTAGCCTCATTTCTAAAAAAATTGAAAAATATATTCCTGTTGTAGCTTTATTAATTAATCTCACCATTAGTTTTGTTCTGATTCCCCAGGTTTTAAAAAAGCCAATTATTGTATCTCTTGGCGGTTGGAGCCCACCTTTTTGTATTAACCTGGTGGTAGGACCTTTAGGGATTTTTCTTGCCACTCTTATCTCCGGCATCGGCTTTCTGGTTTCTGTATATGCGGTGAGTTATATAAAGAAAGAACCCACCCAGAAATACCATATACTCTTTTTACTACTGATAGTTGGTGCGATAGGTATAGTCTTAACCGGTGATATATTTAATCTCTTTGTTTTCTTTGAGATTCTTTGTATTTCTTCATATGCTCTCGTTGCTTACAACAAGGATAAAGAGGGAACAGAGGCGGCAATAAAATACCTGATCCAGGGCTCAATTGGATCCAGTCTTATTTTAATTGGCATTGCTCTTTTATATGGTTTTTTTGGAACACTTAATATGGCAGATATTGCTAGCAGGATAACATCGGTTGAACCCACTTATCTATTCATTAGCTTAGCTTTTCTTATTACTGGATTTGGAATTGAAGCAGCCGTATTCCCTTTGAATGCCTGGCTGCCTGACGCTCACTCATCAGCACCTTCTTCAATAAGTGCTATTCTTTCTGGTATAGCTATTAAAACTGGAGTATATGGTATAGCCAGGATGATCTTTACCATTTTTAATGCAGGAAGCATATTAACCTTTATAGCCTTTTTGGGCCTGTTGACTCTTTTAATTGGTGAAATGTCTGCATTTAGACAGGATGATATAAAAAGGCTTTTAGCCTATTCCAGCATTGGTCAGATTGGGCTAATTGTCTTTGCTCTGGGGATAGCGACTCCCCCGGGAGTGTTTGCATCTTTATTTCAAATAGTCTCTCATACTCTGGCTAAAGCGCTTCTTTTCTTAGCTGCAGGATATATGATTTACAAAGTAGGTTCCAAAAACATTACCTCCTTAAATGGAATAGGAAAAAGAATGCCCTTAACCTCCCTTGCCTTCGCTATAGGTTCTTTCTCCCTCATTGGCCTTCCACCTTTTGCCGGATTCATGAGCAAACTTTCAATAGTTTATGCTGCTATACAGGTAAAAAAGCCGATTTTCTTAGCTTTTATCGCTATTGCCTTAATTGCAACTGTTATTGAAGCTGGCTATTTTTTTAAAATCGTGCAAAATCTTTACTTTAAAAAAGGGGAAAACATAGATAAGATAACCGAAACATCAGGATTTATATTGATACCAATAATTATCTTAACCGGAGCAATCATTATAATCGGAGTCCATCCTCAGTTCATTACCGGTTTACTTAAAGAGGCGGCTAATGAGCTTTTAGGAAGGGCAACATACATCGGATGGGTTCTGGGAGGCACATAAGGTGCAGCTTATAACTATATTAGTGGTCTCTTTTCTGGGAGCTGCTATGGTTTATTTAGTTGGCAAAATTTCTGCAAGAACTCGTAATCTTCTGGCGGCTTTAGTATCCTTAGCAGTCATTATTTTAGTTAGTTTGACCTATAATCAAAAAATCTCTACCGATTTTTATTCTCTTCCTTTTTTAAATCTATCCCTTGGCTTAAGAATAGATTCTCTTTCCTGGTTTTTCGCTATAGCAGTTGCCGCGATTGGCTTTTTATCAGTTGTTTTTTCCTTAGAGTATATAAAAAATTATGAGAGACTAAATTTTTATTATTTCATAATGTTATTTGTTAATGCAGCGATGCTGGGTATTGTCCTTAGTGCTGATTTTCTTTCCTTTTATATTTTCTGGGAGATAATGAGCTGGAGCACCTACCTTTTGATAAGCTACAAGGGAGGAAAAGCAGTAGCTGCTGGGTTAAAATACATTGTTATGTCAATTGCTGGCTCTGTAGCCATGCTGTTTGCTATCGTCAGTTTGTATGCATCTTATGGGACACTGGAAATTTCCAGTTTGTCTTCCCTTCTGCAAAGCGCCTCACCTGGATATATTCTTTTCCTTTTGCTCATGTTTGTAATTGGTTTTGGGCTTAAGAATGCAATCTGGCCACTTCACACCTGGCTTCCTGATGCTCATGCTGAGGCAGTGTCTCCCTTTTCAGCAGTTCTTTCCGGAATCCTGGTAAGGATGGGAATGTATGGATTTGTTTTAGTTATGTATGGTATAATAGGAGTAAGTCTTCTCCATAAATTAAGCTACGGAATCCTAAATTTTAACTATATACTTTGCTGGATTGGGGCTATTACTATAGTTATCCCAACGTTTACTGCCCTGCTGCAGGATGACTCTAAAAGACTTCTTGCCTGGCATGGAGTTGGACAGGGAGGATATATGGTGTTGGGAATTGGAATTGCTACATCCCTGGGTATCGCTGGAGGCATATTTCACACCTTAAATCATTGTATCTATATAGCCTTGCTTTTTCTTGTTGCCGGAGCCATAGAATATAGGACTGGCGGAGTAAGAGACTTAAATGAATTGGGAGGGTTAATTAAAAAGATGCCTGTTACTTTCATAGCAGGCTTAGCTGGCATCTCTGGTCTAATTGGTATTCCTCTTACCAATGGTTTTATTTCAAAATGGCTAATATATAAGACCTTAATTGTAGAAAATTATCCATTTTTAGCTTTTGCTGCCCTTATAGGAACCTGGGGAACAATTTTATCAGTCTATAAATTCTTGCATAACATATTTTTAGGGCAGCTTCCAGAAAAATACAAAGATGTGAAGGAAGTACCGTGGACCATGCAACTTCCTATGATTGTTTTAACCCTGGCCATTATTTTATTTGGCATTTTTCCTGGAATTCCCTTAAAAGTAATTTCTATGATTGAGAAATCCTTTGGAGTAGAACCTCTTTCTACTACTATGCTTGGTATGCCAAAAGAAATTGGAGAGTTAAATACAATTAATATTCTGGCAGCAGTGTTAGTAGCTGGCGGGGTTGTTTATCTTTTATTCTCTCTATCGGCAAAATCAAGAAAGGTTAACCAGGAAGATAGCTATGCCGCTGGTTCATTTGTTCCTAAAGATAGATATCAGTACAGTGTAAGATTCTATGACCAGGTATATAGAATAATTAAGCCTTATCTTCACGATGTGGTGGATAATTTTTACTATTGGCTGGCCAGAAAAAGTAAGGATTTTTTCCAGGTGGTAAGGCAAATTTATACTGGAAATATAAATACCTATGTTTTGTATATTATTTTCTTTTTAGCCTTTCTAATTTTTGTTAAGTTAGGATGGAGCCTATGGTGATAAGTGCTGTATGGATGGTTGTTTTACCTTTGATAGCTCTTGTAATTGGAGTTTTCTTCTTAGGCCTGGCAAGGAAGGTAATTGCCAGAATTCACAGAAGGTATGGTCCGCCGATTTATCAACCGATCATTGATATTGTCAAACTAGTTAATCAAGAAAGTATCTCCCACGGTAGAATATTTGATATTGGAGCTATTTTGTCTTTAGCTGGCTCAATAGTTTTAGTTCTTTTCATTCCCTTTGGTGGAATTGCCCCTCTTGCTACCTCAGGTGATTTGCTTGTTGTTATTTATCTTATGCTTCTTATGCCAGTTGGAATTGCTCTAAGTGGTGGAGAAGCAGCTAATCCAAATGTAAGCATAGGTATATCTCGTAAAATGATGCTTGCTCTTGCCTACGAGGTTCCCTTTCTCTTTGCTGTTCTGGCAGTTATGACCTACTACAAAACTACATCATTGATGGAGGTTGTAAGGGCTCAACAAAACTCCTTTTGGGGAGCGGTTTATCTTCCCCTTCCTGCTCTAGCTTACTTTATGATTCTTCCAGCAATACTGGGGATAAGACCTTTTGATGTAGTGAGTGCACCTCAGGAGATTGCCTCAGGAACAGCAGTTGAGTACGGAGGAAAATACCTGGCTCTCACAACTATTGAGCATGCCATTCATACATATATTGTGGTTGGGCTTTTTGTTAATCTTTTTTTGGGTGGAGGAAATCCATTTATCTTTTTTGTTAAGATGCTGATTGTGTTTTTAATCGGTCTTTTTATTAATGCAGTCTTCCCCCGTCTAAGAATTGACCAGGCAATAAAATACTGCTGGAAGTGGCCGACTATACT
>CAZQMG010000074.1:0-7892 GCA_964594375.1 uncultured Clostridia bacterium
AAAGGTTATGCCTCAGATTAAAAGAGCGCTCATTAGTGTTTTCAATAAAAAGGGAATAGTTGATTTTGCCCGGGAGTTAAGCAGCTTGGAAATAGAAATTCTCTCTACAGGAGGAACAGCACGTATCCTTCAAAAGGCAGGTATCCCGGTAAGAGATGTATCTCAATATACCCAGAGTCCATCTATGCTGGGAGGAAGGGTGAAAACTTTACATCCTAAGATTCACGGAGCTCTACTTGCCATAAGAGAAAACCCTGAGCAGATGGAAGAAGCAAGAAAATATAATTTAGAACTCATTGATATGGTAGTAATTAATCTCTACCCTTTTTTAGAGGTTACTCAGAAAGAGGGAATATCTTTAGAGGAGGCTTTGGAAAACATTGATATAGGAGGACCAAGTATGCTTCGCTCAGCAGCGAAAAACTTTTCCTATGTGGCAGCGGTAAGTAACCCTGAACAGTATCCGCAGATTATCAGGGAACTGAAAGAAAACAATTGTTTTCTCAGTAAAGATACCTGCTTTGACCTAGCCGTCAGAGTTTTCCAGGAAGTTAGCACCTATAATTCCTTTATAGCTCAATATCTGGCAAAGCAGGGAAACCAAGAATTCCCAGATATTCTCAATTTAAGTTTTAGAAAGCGCCAAGAGTTGAGATATGGAGAGAACTCTCATCAAAGGGCGGCTTTTTATCAAGAAGAAAGAGGAACCGGTCTGTCCACAGCCCAAAAAATATCAGGAAAAGAGCTTTCTTTCAATAATCTGCTAGACTTAGACGCTGCTCTGGGTCTTATCAGTGAATTCCAGGAGCCAGCAGCAGTGGTAATAAAACATAATAATCCCTGTGGAGCAGCTTGTGCCTCAAGCTTAGCCGATGCCTTTAAAGGAGCCTATAGGGGAGACCCTCTTTCAGCCTTTGGCAGTATTATTGGGTTAAATAGAAGAATAGACATGGCTACTGCTGAGGAGATAGCTTCTCCGAACAAATTCATCGAAGCAATAATTGCTCCTGGTTATGAGGAGGAAGCCTTAGACATTCTAAAGACCAGACAAAAATGGGGAAAGAATGTGCGAATTCTTAAGATTAATGGGTCTTTAGCTAAAGAAGAATGGGATATAAAGAAAATAAATGGAGGTATTCTCCTGCAGGAGCAAGATAAGCAAACATATGCTTCTGAAAACTTGAAAACAGTTACCCAGAGATTTCCTACAGCAAAGGAGCGGGATGATTTATTATTTGCCTGGTTCGTTTGTAAATGGGTCAAATCTAATGCTATTGTTCTGGCTAAAGATAAGGCCGTAGTAGGAGTGGGTGCAGGCCAAATGAGCCGAATAGACGCCTGTCTCTTAGCTCTCAGGAAAGCTGGTGAGAGAGCAAGGGGGTCAGTTCTAGCCTCTGACGCTTTTATTCCTTTCCCGGATGTAGTAGAAGAAGCGAAAAAGAAAGGAGTGACTGCTCTCATTCAACCGGGAGGGGCCCTAAGAGATAAGAAAGTAATTGAGGCGGCCAATGAATATGGAATGGCGATGCTCTTTACTGGAATAAGACACTTCAAACATTGAAAGGAAACCTTTGTGAATAAATCCTTAAAGGAATCTGACTTTCAGATCCATAATATTCTGAAAAAAGAAAGTATCCGGCAACAAGACACTCTCACCCTAATTCCTTCAGAAAACTATCCCTCCCGAGCTGTACGGGAGGCAGAGGGCTCCATCTTAATTGATAAATACGCTGAGGGCTATCCTGGAAAAAGACACTACCGGGGATGTCAATTTGTAGATGAGATAGAGGAGCTGGCTATTGAGCGGGCAAAAAAACTTTTTAAAGGTGAATATGTAAATGTGCAACCACACTCAGGAACTCAAGCCAATATAGCTGTCTATCAAGCTTTACTCAATCCAGGAGATACTATTCTTTCTCTAAATTTATCTCATGGAGGACATCTTTCCCATGGCAATAAAGCAACTCTACCCCATACTCATTACCGAATAATTCATTATGGAGTAAATAGAGACTCAGAAATGTTAGACTATGAGGAGATTCGGCGAATAGCCAAAGAACATTATCCTCAGTTAATAGTAGTTGGGGCCAGTGCTTACCCGCGTACCATAGATTTTGCTCCCTGGAGAGAGATTGCTGATGAAGTAGAAGCCTATCTTTTAGCTGATGTAGCTCACATCATAGGCTTAATTACTGCTGGCCTGCATCCTGATCCTGTGCCCTATGCTGATATAGTTACTACTACCACTCAAAAAACCTTACGTGGTCCGCGAGGGGGAGTGATTATCTGTCAAAAAGAATATGCTTCTTTGATAGATAAAGCCATATTTCCCGGCACACAGGGAGGTCCTTTTATGCACACCATAGCAGCAAAAGCAATATGCTTCAAAGAAGCTGCAGAACCTCAATTCAAAGAATATCAGGCACAGGTAATCCTTAATGCCAGGGAATTAGCTAAAACTTTAATGGAGGAAGGATTTCGTTTGGTCTCAGGAGGGACAGATAATCATCTTCTCTTAATTGATTTGTCTAACAAAGACATAACCGGAAAAGAAGCAGCCACTATTCTGGAAGAGGCAGGGATAGTGACTAACAAAAACAGTATCCCTTTTGATACCAAACCTGCCTCTATAACTTCAGGAATAAGACCAGGGACTCCTGCTCTCACTACGCGGGGGATGAAAGAGCCTGAAATGAAATTAATCGGGGAATGGATTAGTAAGATATTACATAACCCGAAGCAGGGAAATATCAGAAAAAAAATCAGAGAAAAGGTGAAGGAACTCTGTAAAGAATTTCCTATCTATGAATCCTTGAGCTAAACCTTTGAAGCATATGAATTTATATGTGTACGAAGGACATTCCTTGGAGGCTGGTGAAAAAGTGGTTTTTTGTAGAGGTTTCATTTATGAAACCCGCTTTGCTAAGGGGTCCGATAAATCGGACCTCTACAATATAGCAAAAGCAAAACTCAAAATCTAAAATCAGACTAAAAAGAAGGAAAAATAAGTTTTGAATTTTGAATTATAGTTTTTAGTTTTTCGCTTTACGTTTTTAGCTAATGAGGTCATTATGCAGTCTTATGAAGAAGCTTTACGCTATATAGATTCTTTTGTTAACTACGAAAGGGAGGAAAATTTCTCCTATGATAGAAGGTTCCTCAACCTTAAAAGGATGGAGCGTCTTCTTGGCCTAATAGGGAATCCTCATCAACAATTAAAGACTATTCATATCGCCGGGACTAAAGGCAAGGGCTCTACAGCAGCCATAATAACCTCTATTTTGACGGTAAATGGGTTAAAGGTTGGCTTATACACTTCTCCTCATCTGATTGACCCCCGAGAAAGAATAAGAATAGGGGGAAAGCTCATTAGTCAAGAGGAGTTCGTCTATTTTTTCTCTCAGATGAGGTTTCAATTAGAAAATTCTTCGGAGCAGACATCCTTTACTTTCTTTGAAATCTATACAGCACTGGCCTTTCTCTATTTCTCCCATCATAGAGTAGACATAGCTGTCCTGGAGACAGGGATGGGAGGAAGACTGGATGCTACAAATGTAGTTTATCCACTGCTCGCTGTTATTACCCAGATAAGCTTTGACCATACAAGAGAATTAGGAAAAGATTTAGCCTCTATAGCCAGAGAGAAAAGCGGCATCATCAAAGAAGGGGTGACTGTGCTCACCTCTCCTCAAGATAGGGCTGCAATGAAAGTGCTGGAACAAGTAGCAAGAGAGAAAGAAACAGAGTTATACAAAGTGGGTGAAGATATTCAATTTAAAAGAAGAGGTTCTACCTCTCAAACCCAAACCTTTTATCTAGAAACTACAAAACGAATATATCCGCATTTGCTTCTCCCTCTGGCTGGCGCACATCAACTGATAAATGCAGCTACTGCAGTAGGAGCTATAGACCTCATCGAAGATAAGGGGATTTTCACTTCCTCAGAAGCTGTCAGGAAAGGGCTGAAGGACGTAAAATGGCCAGGGAGAATAGAGACCCTTTCTACTGAACCACTCTTTATCGTTGATTGCGCCCATAACGGAGCCTCAGCTCAGGCATTAGCAAATTATCTTAAAGAGGAATTCCCTGGAAAGAAAATTATTCTTGTTCTGGGTGTTCTAAAAAATAAAGATATAAAGAGTATAGCCAGGATTCTTTGCCCCTTAGCAGACAAAATCATCCTTACCCGAGCGGATAGTCCCAGAGCACTAACACCTGAAGAGATAGAGAAAACAATAGTAAAGTTTTCTGGAAAAAAAGAGATATTGATTGAAAAAAAAGTTGAAAATGCTATTCTTTGTGCTAAAGGTTTGGCTTGTTACGACGATTTAATCTGCACCACTGGCTCAGTCTATTTAGCCGGAGAGATATTAAAGTATCATCGCAAAAAGGAGAAAGTCTATGCCTAAAGGAATAGCTGCATCTCCAGGAATTACCATAGGAAAAGTGTATATTCTGGAAAAGAAGAATTTCTGTATTCTTGAATATAAGATTAAAAAAGAAGAAGTTGAAAAAGAAATAGAAAGATTCAAAGAAGCAGTAAAAGAGGCAAAAGAACAACTACAAGAAATTGAAAAGAAAGCAAGGGAAAAAATTGGTATCAAGGAATCTTATATTTTCCGAGCTCATCTTTCTATCCTGGAAGACCCTCTTCTTATAAAAGGCACCTTGAATAGGATAAGGAGACAAAAGTTAAATGCAGAAGCTTCTCTCAGGAATACTCTCGGAGATTTTCCTGCAAGATTTGCCTCAGCACAAACAGGACTTATTAAGGAAAGATTCCGAGATGTTGAGGATATAGGAGAACGCATCCTGGCCAATTTAGTAAATAGACCTACCTTCACCCTTTCCCATCTTGAGGAGAATATAATAATAGTAGCCCATGACCTGGCTCCTTCTGATACTGTATCCATGCAAAAAGAGAAAATATTAGGTTTCGCCACAGATATAGGAGGAAGGACATCTCACACTGCCATTATAGCCCGTTCTCTGGAAATCCCTGCCGTAGTGGGTCTAAGAGATATAACTAAAAGAACTAAACCTGGCTCCACCGTAATTCTAGATGGAAATACAGGTAGAGTAATAATTAATCCTACTGCCAAACAAATAGAAAGATATCAAGAAGAGCAGAAGAAGTTTTTCTTTTACAAAAAGAGATTGGAGACTGCAAAAGATTTGCCAGCTCAAACTATGGATGGCCGGGAAGTTGAATTAGCCGTTAATATCGCTGGTCCAGAAGAGATAGATATCGCTCTTGAAAACGGAGCAGAAGGAGTAGGACTGTACAGAACCGAATATCTCTATATGAACAGAACGACCCTGCCCACTGAAGAAGAACAACTGGAAGCTTATAAAGTAGTGGCTCAAAAGGCAAATCCTTACACCGTAATTATCCGCACATTGGACCTGGGGGGAGATAAATTTATCTCTCATTTTCCCGTGCCCCAGGAGATAAATCCTTTTATGGGTTGGCGGGCAATAAGATTATGCTTAGAAAAAGTAGACATTTTTAAAGTCCAATTGAGAGCTATACTGAGAGCAAGTCATTTTGGAAAAGTAAAAGTTATGTATCCTATGATCTCCGGGGTAGAGGAAGTTCGGAAAGCTAATAAAATCCTGCTTGAGGTTAAAAAAGAACTAAAAGAAAAGAAGATAGCCTTTGCTGAAGATATAGACGTAGGAGCTATGATAGAAATTCCCTCAGCGGCTATAACGGCTGACCTTATAGCCAAGGAGGTAGATTTTTTCAGTCTGGGAACCAATGACCTCATTCAATACACGTTAGCCGTAGACCGAGTCAATGAAAAAGTAGCCTATCTTTACCAACCCTGTCACCCTACCATCCTCAGATTGATTGACAACATCGTAAAATTTGCCCATCGGGAAAATATCTGGGTAGGGGCATGTGGAGAAATGTCTAGCGACCCTCTTTTTGTCCTGATTCTGCTGGGACTAGGAGTAGATGAGTTCAGTGTATCTCCCAGTTCTCTTTTGGAGATAAAAAAGATAATTAGAGGAATAAGATGGGATGAAACAGAGGAGATAGTCTCAAAACTCCTCAAGTTAAGCACATCTTATCAAACCAGAAGCTTTGCCCAAAGAAGACTATCCAAAAAAATAAAAACAATCCTGGAAGAGGAATAAAGGAGACAGAAATTGCTCGATAACCCAAAAGAAATAGAAAAGATAGACCAGAGTAATATGAGGAAACTCCTGCTCGAGTTCCCCTCTCAATGTGAAAAAGCTATTCAATTAGCAGAAAAATTTACCATACCAGAAGAACTTTTCCAAAAAAGTGATAAGATTGTAGTTTGTGGCCTGGGAGGATCAGCCATAGGAGGGGACATACTAAAGACTCTTCTTAAGCAGAGTCTAGAAATACCCATTCTGGTAAATCGCAATTACACCTTACCAGCAGCGGTGAACGAAAAGACTCTGACTTTCATAATTAGCTACTCCGGAAATACAGAAGAAACTCTCACTGCTTACAAGGAGGCTATGGGAAGAAAATCTCGCCTTATCTCTATCTGTAGTGGGGGAAAGTTGAATGAGCTAGGTGAAAAAGATAGAGTTCCTTGTCTTTCAGTCCCTCCTGGAATGCCTCCTCGCACTACTATAGGTTATCTATTTATTCCTCTCCTTAAAATTCTAGAAAGATTGAAATGGACCAATATACACAAGCAAAATTATGACGAATTACTGGAAGTTCTAAATGATATCCGGGATAGATATAGACCAGAGGTCACTTTAAGCGAAAACCCCGCTAAAGCCCTTTCACAAAAATTGGTGGGGAAAATACCTCTTATTTATGGAGTAGAAGGCAAAACAGACGTGGTGGCTCATCGACTGAAGACCCAATTTAATGAGAATAGTAAAATCGTAGCCTTCTGGGATGCTTTCCCCGAGTTAAGCCATAATGAAATTGTTGCCTGGGGAAAAGAGGGAAAAGTGGACTTTCAGCAATTCCATCCTTTATTCATTCGCGATGTAGAGGAAGGAGAAAGAATCAAAAAGAGAATAGAGATTACTCAATCCATAATAACAGAAAGAAAAGTAGGATGGGAAGAAATATGGACAGAAGGAAAAGACCATTTAACTAGAATTTTCTCCGCTATATACAAAATAGATTGGCTAAGCTTTTATTTGGCTATTCTGCAGGGGATTGACCCTACCCCTGTAAAGATGATAGATCTATTAAAAAGAGAGTTGGGCAGACTTTAAATCTATCTTGGGAGGCAAGAAAAGGACTGAACTAAATTTGGGAAACCTGCTTTGCTTTCGTTTCCTGCATCTTATCTATTTGATTAACAAAGTCATCAGTAAGGCTCTGAATATCTTTTTCTGCTCTTTTTTTCTCATCTTCGGAAATTTCTTTTCTTTTCTCTAAGTCCTCTATTTTTGCCCTGGCCTCACGGCGTAAATTTCTGACACTTACCCTAACCTCTTCAGCCCATTCCCTGGTAAGCTTGGCTAATCCTTTCCTCCTTTCTTCTGTCAAAGGAGGAACAGCCAATCTGATTACATTACCATCATTACTAGGATTTATACCTAAATCAGAAGTAAGGATAGCCTTTTCTACATTCTTGAGAATACTTTTATCCCAGGGTTCTATAATTAAAAGGCGCGGTTCAGGAATGGATATACTGGCCAGTTGCTCTAAACTCATTCTGGAACCATAGCATTCTACCTTTACTTCACTCACTAGATCCACCCGAGCTCTTCCTCCTCGCATTTTTGCATACCTATCTGCTAGAGCTTGCGCCGAATCCTTCATTTTCTCCTTAGTTTCTTTATGGATTTCTTTTACGGTCATTTTTTTCTCCTGGATAGCCAACAGATACCTCAGGACAATTTCTTCCGTCGCTGTTGTTGGTTAATTTGTTAATTGGTTA
>CAZQMG010000075.1:0-3246 GCA_964594375.1 uncultured Clostridia bacterium
TGGAGATTTTGATAAAGAAAGAGTGAACGACCCCTCAGCAGAGCAAAGAGTGCAGTATTCTCTGGGCTCAGTTCCTTTGATGAATATCTCTTTGATCTTGCCAGGGCAGGAGGAGCCGGCTAACATTCCAGAGTGGGGGCAAACATAAATTTCTATTAATCCTTCGGGAATAGCAAAATTAGAGTTTATCCTCTTTTCTCTCTTTTCTAAAAGAAGCATAATGTCTCTGAAGAGCGGACCTGCTCCAGAAACTCCAGAAACATTTCGCATGGGCTTGCCGTCAAAGTTACCCACCCATACCCCCACAGTGTAGTGAGGAGTATAACCTATAGCCCAGTTATCCCGGAAATTTCCGGAAGTCCCAGTTTTTACAGCGCAGGGAAAAGGCAGGCTCAAAACCGAGCCTGCTCCAAAAGCAGGAATTCGGGCATCGTTATCTGCCAGAATATCGGTGATAATATAAGAGACCTGGGGGGAGAAAAGGCGAACAGGCTCATCTTCCGGAAGAGGCTTTGTTTTCCCCTGAATATCGTTTATATCTAGAAATATCTTTTCCTTTTTGAATATCCCTGACCTGGCAAAAGTTGAATAGGCTCGCACCAGTTCCAATAAAGTGACTTCTCCCCCTCCCAGGGTAAGGCCAAGACCATAATAATCAGCTCCCTTATTGAGACTGTCAAAACTTAATTTCTTCAGTCTATCAAGCAAAGATTCCACTCCTATTCTTTCCAGAACTTTTATTGCTGAAATATTGTAAGAACAGGCCAGAGCTTCTCTCAGACGAACAAGCCCATGAAACTTTCCGTCGTAGTTACGGGGAACATAGTCAATTCCGTTAGAGCGAATACGAATCTGGGCATCCAGGATGAGAGTGGCTGGATTCATTCCTTTTTCTAAGGCAAGAGCGTAGGTGAAAGGTTTTAGAGCTGAGCCCGGCTGCCTCAAGGCGGTAACCCCACTTACCTGTCCACTGTGATGAGAATCAAAGAAGTCAGCCGATCCTACAAGGGAAAGGATTTCTCCCCTCTCATTATCCATAATAAGAACTGCTGCATTGGTAACTTTCCATTCTTCTAGAGATTCAACGCAGTTCTTGACAAAGGTTTCAACATCTTTTTGAAGCTCAATATCTAGAGTGGTACGGATGGAGGAGATGCTTTGCCTTTCCTTCAGCGGGATTCTTGCCAGAATAAAATCAGAGAAATGGGGAGCGCGGAAGGATGCCTGAGGAGGGATAATATTAAGAGGCTCTTCAAGAGCTCTTCTGTACTCTTCCTGGGTGACTACTCCCTTGTTTAACATTCTTCGCAGAACTTCTTCCTGTCTTTTTTTTGCCCGAAGAAAGTAGCGATAAGGATTGTAAATAGAAGGACCCCGGGGAAGTCCGGCTAAGAGAGCTGCCTCAGCTAAGGAAAGATGAGAGGGAGGTTTATCAAAATAGAGCCAGGAGGCTGCGTTAATCCCGAAAGTTTGATTGCCATAAGGAATACGATTAAGATACTGGGTAATGATTTCATCTTTAGAAAGTGAAATCTCCAGCCTTAAAGCATGCCAGATTTCTACGAACTTCCAGAACCAGTTTCTGGGAAAGTGATGGATACTCTTTATTACCTGCTGGGTGAGAGTGGAAGCGCCAGAGATAATTTTTCTAGCCCGTATATTCTGAAGGGTGGCTCTCAGGATAGCTCTTGTGTCAATACCCCAATGTTCATAGAAGCGGCTATCTTCCGCAGCCACAGTGGCAAGAATTACATTTGGGGAGATATCTTTGAGGGAAACCCACTGGCTTTTTCCCTCTTTATCAGAGAGGACTTCTCTCAGGAGATATCCATTGCGGTCGAGAATTCTCAAAGAGACTACGGAGGTAGACTGAAGCAGTTCTGGGGAAAAAGGAATATATAAAGATAGGGCTAACACTAGCAAGATAATTCCCAACGAAATAACAAGAATCTTCATCTTCTATTTAATAACTATCTCCTTTTCCGTGCTTCTTCCGAAAACCTCAGGCGTATACATCTCTTCTACTCTAGTGGAAGGAAGAGAGTATGTTCCTGGAGTTGTTACTCGCACTAAGTAGGTATAGGTATGAATTCCCGGGGCCAGATAATCAGCGAAAAGAAGAATTTTTTCCTTATACATCTCCACATGCCTGAATCCTTGCCACCAGGGTTGCTTCCTTCTTTTCTCCAATTCTCTGGCGAGTTCTGTGCTTTCGGTTTCAAAAGAAAGATTTACCGGCACAAAACCAGCCGGCAGGGGGTCATCCAGCACTACGAAGTGTCGTACTTGAGGAATAACTACCTTTAGATTGACTATTACTAAATCTCCCAATTGGAAAGAATCTTCTACTCTTTTTCCATCAAGGGTCTGGAAGCTCTTAAAAACTACCATTCCTTCATCGCCAGGCTCTAGTTTCCCGGTCGGCGCATAGTTCATTCTTACTTCATAATACATCCGACCCTCTCCCTCTTTATGAATGTTCAAGGGCAATTTTTCCCCTTTTTTCAGGGAAGCCATTTCTATTCTCTCATGGCTAACCTCTTCAGTTCTCTTTGGGAAAAAGTGCTCAAGAATAGTTTTCCCTGCAAGCTTAACCTCCACTCTAAATTCGGCTTCTTCGGCCTCGTAGCGGCGAAAATATTCGTCCAAGGCGTAGAAAAAATAGGCATTATCTTGAGTGGACATCCAGTGACTTTGCTCTTCCTTAGTCAGCCAGCGAACAATCTGAGCGGCAGATGCAGGCTCTTTTTCTATCTCTAATAGAGCCTGAAGGATCATCGAGGTTGTGCGAAGATTTGTATGAAAGACCCAGGGCATCTCCTCTTTTTCCTCAAAATAAGCACTGGTAGGAGAGACCTTTATCTTGTTCATTAGGCCCCTTACTACGTCTTCCTCCATTGCCTTATTCTTACCTTCTAAATGAATAGCCTTGAGCAAGAAAGTACGGGCAAAGAGAGGGAGTTCATCTCTCTTTTTGTAGAGGTGTTCAATGTAGGCAGGTTCAGGTTTTCCCAAAAGAGAGAGGACATAGAGACTGAAGGCCTCAGAGCTTCTCCAGGAAGCTGAGTCATAAGGGTATTCTTCTTTTTTCAGTTTTCCATGCAGGAGTTCCTGTAGATAGGCGGACCCTCTCTCCATAACAGTTGAAGGGACTGTATAACCGGCATCCTGCGCTTTCTTTAGTATGAATAGGGTATAAGCGGTAAGATAAGGAGAGTCATAGGATAAATCCTGCCAGAAAGAGAA
>CAZQMG010000075.1:3346-7701 GCA_964594375.1 uncultured Clostridia bacterium
CTTCCTCTTCATCTTTCAGGCTATCTCCAAAAAGAGCCACGCTTTCTGTCTGTCGGGGAAGGTCTATTGCAAGATTGAGGGCAATACCATCACTATATTCTCCCATTATAGCTTTAAAGAAGAATTTCGCTTCTCCTATTTCATTAGCTTCAAATAAGAATCTAACTTCTCTACTTTCTCCGTCTCTTAAGAAGACTTTGCGTTCTTTTTCTCCCTCCAAGCTAATTCCTTCTGCTTGTGCCAGGAGCTCGACCTGGCCATCTTTTCCCGTATAGTTATAGACTACTACCCCGGCTTCAAAGGAGTCTCCTATGCGAGCGAATCCTGGTAGGGCACTCTTTAGCAAAAGGGGTTTCTTGACTGTTAATTTTTCCTCTCCAGCACCAAAAAGAGAATCTTTGGTGAGCGCTGTAACCATTACTTTAAAAGTAGTAAGATTATCGGGAAGTTCAAAGTCTATCTCAGCTCCTTCTAATCCAATTTCCACTGCCGGATTCCAGTAAGCGGTAGGAACAAGCCTTTCTCTGATAGGCATTCCGGCAAACTTCTCCATTCCCCCATCACCTCCGGGACTAACTCCTTTAGCGCTGAGGTCTATTTCTTCAATGACATAGGAGCGCGTCTCCGAGGTTTTAACTGAGAGTGGTCTGTGCGAATAGAAGGTATTAAAAGCATCAGGAGTCTTGTACCCGATGAGATTAAGCACCCCCATATCTACTACGGCTACAGAAACCTCGCATGGTACGGCCTTACCGGCAGAATTTCTTACCTTAATGGCTATCCTCACCCTATCTTGAGGAGAATATTTCTTCTTGTCGGGAATAACCTCTACATCAAGTCGTTTCTGCGCGGGGTCAACAGAAAGGTCAAGATAGCCTATTTTGAAAGAAGGCTTCTCTATATCTTCTTTTTCTGAAGTGCCTTGCTGGGAGACCCTTCCCTTGAGAAGAATAACTGAAAGAAAGACATTGGGAATATGTTCCTGGCTAATAGGAATCTGGAGAGTCTGGGCCGTTCCTTTTATCTCTTCCACCCAGCTTTCTATAATGCCCTCTCTCTCAAGAGTTACTAGAGCTTTTGCCTTCTCATAAGGTGATTTAACTAAGACTCTAGCTGTATCTCCCGGATGGTAATTGTCAGTATCAGCCACTAATTCAATTCTGTCATCTTTTCTCTTTTCCCAAAAACCGTATCCTTTCCCGCTTACATAGAAAGAGCTCCCGCTGAGGATCTTGTTTCCCCGGGAATCTTCTCCTTTTGCCTCCACAAGATAGAGTCCAGCGCTTTCCGGAGAAAAGGAAAACGAGAGAGGTTCGGCTCCAGAAATCATTTGATAGGAAACCTTTTCTTTATCCTCCTTTTTAGTAATCCACCTCCAGCGCCCTCCCGGCATCTCTTCTTTCTCGGAATGCCACTCCCTCTTTAGTATCCGAAGCTCTAATTCTTTTGCTGGAATAATCTCTCCCTCTTCTTTTACTGTGATAACTTTGATCTTGACTTCCTGGCTTTCTTGGGCAAAAGTGGTGGAAGGTTTTATCCCTATGTAGTACTCGCCTCGATGAACTATTGCTGTAGTGCGAGTAGCTATGTTCTGGCGAGTAAGATCGGTAACCACTGCTTCTAAGAGCAGTTTAGCCGAACCTTTGAAGCCAACTTCCTCCAGGTTTTTTTCCAGATTGAATCTTCCTCTAGAATCGAGTTTTCCCTCACCAGACTCTATAAGCAGGCTTTTATCGTCCTCTTCCCACCATCCGGGGCCGAAGAAGTATCCTTTATGGCCCAGAGGAGAAAAATGAGTGGGATTTAACCTTATTTTCCAGGAAACTCCCTCCCCGCTCATCATTGCACCAAAGAGATAGATACCTTCAATAGTTGCTTTCAAGGAATCCTTAAAGATATAGTCTTCCTTGTCAACGTTGAGCTTTACCTCGAAATTAGCCGAACGAAAATCTTCTACCCGAAAAGACCCTTGAAAATTACTTTCTGAGTGTTTTCCTTTTTCTTCCTCATTTTCAAAGGGAGAAACCTCAATTCTGTAATAGCCGGAAGGAGCGTCTTTTTCTAGAACAAAAGAGAGAGAGGAAGAACCATAAGAAGAAAAATTCACCTTCTTTTTGAGAATTTCCTCGTTGCGAGAATTATTTATGAAAATCCAGAAGTCTTTCGCTTCAGGGATTTCCCACTTTCCTTCTCTTTTTTCCCTGGCTATCGCCTTTAGGTGAACTTCTTCTCCCGGCCGATAAAGACCTCTCTCGCTAAAGAGATAACCAGTAAGCTTCTGGGGTAGCGGCGCCCAGTCATAGCTGATACCAAACTGATAAGGAAAGATCCCCGTTCCCCAGTCAGAATTAATTGAAACAATATCCTCCCCTCTTCTGGCAAAGACCCACTGGCGTGGTTTTCCTCCTTCTTCCCTGGCTTTTATTCCCAGAGTCTTCCATCCTGGTGTTCGTACTAATCCTTCAGAATCAGTCTTTCCTGTCCAGAAAACCTGGTTAAAATCATCTCTTATTTCTACTAAAGCTCCTTCTATAGGAGCAGCAGTTTCAAGCTCAGTCAGGCAAATGAGATTATTCTCAGAAGAGAATTTGGCCGTAATTCCCATTTCCGTGACTTGAATGAAGACTCTTTGATATCTCTGGTATTTTCCTACCTCGGGAATAAAAAGTTCCGCAAAAATAGGACCGTATTTTTTTTGCCCCAGGATATCCTTGATTTTTATGAACTCTACTATCTCCTGATTGCGAGGTCCTTTTATTTTCCAGTCTCTACTAACATCAAGTAAGTTTTCTATCTCTTCAACTTCCTTATCGGAACGGAAAATCCCTTCTTTTGAAAGAAGAGGAATAACCTCCTCTACCCCTAGTGCCCTGGCTCGAAGTTCCACTCTGGTTATGTTCATGAAAGTGACTGGATAGAGAAGGCCTCCATAGGCTTCAAGAACTGCCCACCTATCAGTCATAGAAACCCAGGGAGAATAAGGGCCAGTGGTAAAAGTAAAGTTTATTTTTTCATCAAGAGGATTTCCAAATTTGTCTTTAAGCTCAGGGGAAAGAGCAGCCGTGTAAAGTGTATCAGGCTCAAGATTTAGATATAGATAGATGCGGGGGCTAGAATAACCCGATCCATAATAATATTCAGGTATTTTCACCTCAGGCTGAAAAGAGATATTGGTAGCTACCTCCTTATAAGAGACAGGATTGCTAAAATTAAGGGTTATACTTTCTGCGGGATGACTAAGATGAGGGTTCTCTATGTCTGAGAATCTAAAAAACCCATAAGTTGAAAAACTAAACTGATAGTCTTCGGACATTCCCAGAGGACCTTCTGTTCCTGGAAATCCTCTAAGAACTCTTACCTGGTAGAAAAAGCCAGGTTTGAGTTTTTGTTCAGGTTCCAGGAGAAGAATCTCTCCTTCTTCAGCTCGAAAATGTTCTTCATCTATCTCTTTCTGAGCCAGGTATCTCAAATGGAAAGGAAGAAAGGTTTTCCTTCCTTCAGGGTCTTTGCCTGTGAGCTCCAAGAAATCTCTTGCTTGTTGAAGCGGTATCTTCTGATTGAACTGAAGGATTATCACTTCATCCAGATTAATCCATTTGCTTTTGTCGCCGGGCCAGTGGTAAGTGAGCTCTGGTGAGGGAGTTTTAAATGAGAAGGAAAAATCCTCTTCCAGAATTTGTCCAGAAATTGAGGAAATGCCCCTGGGCACAGTAACAGTAAAATCAGTTGCATAGGGGAACCTCCCCTTTTCGGGAAGAAAAACGAGGGTGCGTGTTCCCATCCAACGATACTTTCCAGAAATTCGGGGTTTAATGAGAAGAGGGCCTGTTCCTTCTCCTTCCGGAATTTTTTGCAGGGAAATCATCGGTTGGTTGAAACTAACAATAACAGCGGAGGTTTCTCCAATATCCTCCACGCTACCCCGAGGTGCAGTTGACAGAATTTTGACTTCCTCAGCAAAAACAGAAGAGCATCCCCATTTCACAAGAATAAAAAAAACTAACGCTCCTACCAGATATACTATCTTTTGCTTTCTCTTAAACATTTCTTATCCTCCCTTGTACAACCACTTTCTTATCCTGGCTACTTTTATGTTCCTAAAAATCCGCTCTGAATAATCTCAGATATTTATTGAAACAGATAGGGTTATATCTTGATTTTTGAATTCTCGTATTATTAATTCCTTGGCGATATCGAAGAGTAGTTCAATTATCGTAGGTTTACTGGAACTCTGAAGGAGCAATAGCGAAGGCCTCGTTGCAGAACCACACTAAAGAGCAGTTAGCTTGCCAGAAAGGTAAGCACAATTCGACTGAATTTCTTTGGATACTGATACATCACACCATGGCCGCCGC
>CAZQMG010000076.1:0-7664 GCA_964594375.1 uncultured Clostridia bacterium
TTTGTCGATGAACTATGAACCATGAGTAATGAACTATTCGTAATGATTTTGCATTTTTTGTTTTACATTTTTCACTAAACGCTATACGCTAACCGCTGAACGCTAAATACTTATTGTTAGCAGGTTAGATGTAAAACGGCAATTGTCTTTTTGGAATGATAGAACTGATTATAGATCTGGCAGGCTGATTTTGTGGGTTTAACCTTTATATCAATCCCTTTTGACTTAACCCACCCCAGGGTAGTGGAAGGAACTTTCATTAGTCCTGGATTTCCCGTACCAACGATAATAACTGCAGGCTTTTCTTTTACTACCTCTTCCAGGTCTCGCGGAAGAAGCAAATGCCCTCTTTTTCTCCACCACTTCTCATCTACCCTATCTGGGTAAATAATCACATCAGACGTGTATTGTTTTCCTCCTATAATAATTACTCCAAACCTATATGAAGTAATCACTTTATCCTCTGTCTTTGTACTAAAGAGAAGGCTTTCTTCAAAGGATTGAGAGAGGTTAATAACCTCTCTCAATCCTTGATATGGATCTCTCTTACCCTACTGTTTCTCTTAAACTTCTTCCTGGCTTAAATTTTGGCACATCTTTCGCAGGAATACTTATTTTCTCGCCTGTTTGGGGATTTACGCCCTGACGAGCTTTCCTTTTCTGAACCTGGAAAGTACCAAAACCAACTAGAGTAACTTTTTCCCCGCCTGCCAGGGAGTCAGTAATTGCTGAAGTCACAGCATCCACAACATTATTGACATCCTTCTTGGTTAATCCTACTTCTCCGGCTACTTTCTCAACCAACTCAGCCTTATTCATTACTCTCTCACCTCCTTCATAGAATTCTTATCATTAAAATTGAACTCCCTATATCCTCTCTAGTAAATAATTAGAGAAAAGCAAACTCTCAATGGGTTAATTATAGCATAATATAGGAAATCAGTCAAGAGGAACAATGTCCAAACGCAATCTTCGGGCATCTTAGAGAGAAATTTATTAAGGTTATGCTGGAAATCCTTCAAAACTTGATAATTGCATATTCGTATTATTTCGAGATTGCTGAAAAATGCAATTTAAAAGCAAAATCACCCCTAATGTCATTGCGAAGGACAGAGTCCTGAAGCAATCTCATTTCAAGTTTTTGACAAATTAAGCCAGTATGCTATCTATATATTAAATTCTAAAAGAGTATTCTTATGGGCGTTATAAAAAGGTGATTGCTAATAAAAAAGCGAGGTATCAGTATGAGGTTGTTGAGAGCTACGAGGCGGGATTTGTGCTTAAAGGATCAGAGGTCAAATCTATTAGGGATGGAAGAGTAAGTTTTGTTGATTCCTTTGCCCAGATAAAAAGAGGAGAAATTTTTCTTTATAATTTGCACATAGCTCCTTATCCTTTCGATAATAATCCCGGCTATAATCCCAGAAGGGAAAGAAAACTACTTCTTCACAAAAACGAAATAGAGAAACTAACTGGTACTTTAGCCCAGAAGGGGTTGACATTAATTCCATTAAGTATATACTTTAAAAAAGGTAGAGCCAAAGTAGAAATAGGTTTAGCCAAAGGTAAGCGGCTCTACGATAAAAGGCGTAAGCTTAGAGAAAAGGCAGTAGAGCAGGAAGTCAGACGTACTTTAAAAGGTAAATTAAGATGAGCAGTTGGATAAAATGATAAAGAAGGGGGCGATCGGCTTCGACAGAGATGTGAAGTTCAGGGTTGCATATCAAGGGTAGCTGGATACCTTGTAAATCCATCTGGCATTAAATTTAATCGCCAATGTAAGTTCAGAGGCATACGCCTTTAGTTATAACTAGGGGCGACGCCCCTTACTTTTTGCTCTGTGAAGTGAGAAGGGTGTCAGAAAGCGGAGCTAGCCTTATTTCTGGGCAGTAGGGGATAAGGCAAATCAAAAGCTGTTAGCCTCTTTTTCATCCTGTCTACAGGAGGGAAAAAAGGTGAATTTAAATTGTAGACTAAGTATGTAGATACTCTGATTCTTTAGTTTCTGGACGAGGGTTCGATTCCCTCCGCCTCCACCATAGACCTTCCTTAAAAGGTAAGGAGTCTGTTATATCCGGTCAAAAAATTGATCCTTCCCTAAATTGAGATGAAACTCTAAGTCGTCAACATAATTTATTTCAGAGATATACTCACTGATATGAATTCTTAAACTTACGAATTTAGAAGGAAAAATGCTAAGAGTTATTATTTGTGGCGCATTAGGAAGAATGGGTAAAGAGGTAATATATAAGATTAGCCAGAGAAAAGATATAGAATTAGTAGGAGCCATAGAGTCCCCCCAACATCCTTTATTAGGGAAAGAAACAGAAAAAGGAATCAAAGTTGGCTCTCATCTGGAAAATGTAGTCGAGAGAGATAGTATTATAATTGAATTTACCACTCCCCCAGCTACCCTGGAACATCTGAGAATTGCTGAAAAAAAAGGAATTCCTATGGTAATAGGAACCACCGGTTTTAAAGAAAAAGAGTACGAAAGAATAAAAAGGGCATCTAATACTATTCCCATAATTATCTCTCCTAATATGAGTATAGGGATTAATCTCCTCTACAGCATAGTAAAACAGATAACAAAGATTTTGGGCGAAAACTTCGATAAAGAAATCATAGAGACACATCACCGCAATAAAAAAGATGCTCCCAGTGGAACAGCGCAAAGAATCGCCCAAATCATAGCTGAAGTAGAGGATAGAAGTTTATCTGAGGTAGGTGTATATGGAAGAAAAGGAATAAAAAACGAAATAAGAAGTAAAAAAGAGATTGGTATCCATGCGATAAGAGGAGGAAGTGTAGTAGGAGAACATACAGTGCTATTTGCAG
Source organism: uncultured Clostridia bacterium (assembly GCA_964594375.1). Classification (GTDB taxonomy): domain Bacteria; phylum Aerophobota; class Aerophobia; order Aerophobales; family AE-B3A; genus AE-B3A. Next base: position 2,839 of record CAZQMG010000076.1, read on the forward strand.
GAGAAGAAGAAAGATTGGAAATCACTCATAGGGCTGAATCTCGCGGGAGCTTTGCCCGGGGAGCCATTTTAGCCGCAAAATTCCTTGTCCGGAAAGAAAAGGGACTCTACGATTTCCAAGATGTTCTAGGGCTAAAGTAGCGTAGAGCGGATAGCGTATAGCGTATAGTAAAAAATCTAAAACAAAAAAAATACAAAACCAAAGCGCATAAGTGCAGGTATAGGAATTTCAAAGAATTTTATGAATGATATGTAATGTAAAAAGAAAAGTTCTCTCTCCCTAAGAGGAAAGGGCGGGGGTGAGATACGAACAACATACGCATCACGCACAACGCAATACGAAATAGCCGAGCGTAGTGAGGTCTATACGCTAAATGCTATCCGCTCTACGCTATATTTTAAGGAGATGGAGAATGGCAAGATTGAGTGTAAATATTGACCATGTCGCTACACTACGGCAGGCAAGAAGAGCTAAAGAACCAGAGCCTATAGCAGCCGCCCTCCTGGCGGAACTGGCAGGAGCCGAAGGAATAACTGTCCACTTGAGGAAAGACAGAAGACACATCCAAGAACGTGACTTAGAAATACTGCGAGCCACAATTAAAACTAAATTGAACCTGGAGATGGCAACCAACGAGGAGATAGTAAAAATTGCCCTTAGAGTAAAACCGGGTCTGGCAACTCTGGTGCCAGAAAAAGAAGAAGAGATAACAACCGAAGGTGGTCTGGACTTTTCCCGGAATGATAGCAGGTTGAAAGAAGTAATATCCCTTCTCCATGATAGAAAAATAATGGTTTCCCTCTTTATTGACCCTACCTCCAGTAATATCAAGAAAGCACATAGATATAACTCTGATACAGTAGAAATACATACAGGCCATTATGCTGAAGCCAAGAACGAATTAGAAATTGCTACAGAACTAGAAAAAATCGCTGGAGCAGCAGCTCTAGCAAGAAAACTCGGCTTGGGAGTAAATGCGGGGCACGGACTAGACTATCAAAATGTGAAAAAAGTATGCTTGATAGAAGAAATACAAGAATTCAGCATTGGTCACTCTATTATTGCTCGAGCTTGTCTGGTAGGAATAAAAGAAGCGGTAGCCGAAATGCTCAAATTAATTGGAGGATGATGCTAAGAAGATATCACCGGTTTTTGCCTAGCTATATACCTTACCATATTACAAGGATCAGTCGGTATTAAAATTCGAAAAGTTTCTTAAAATTGACGACTTCAAGTTAGCTGATAGCATATTAGCTCATAGTTCATAGCTCATAGCTGATAGGAAAACCAAAATAAAGTTCATGGCTGAATTTACCCCCTCTCCCTTCCCTCTCCCCCGTGGGGAGAGGATTGAGGCGAGGGGAAAAAGGAAATTCCTCTACTACCAAACGAATGATTAAAGGGATTGGTATAGACATAATTAGGATAAGAAGAATAGATGAGGCTCTTGCTCGATGGGGAAAACAATTTGAGGAAAGAGTTTTCACAGACAAAGAGATACAGAGCTCATATTGCTTGAGAAAGAAAGCAAAACTTGTTTATCTGGCGGGAAGATTTGCTGCTAAAGAAGCTATATTTAAATCCATAGGAGGAGGAATAAGCTGGCGGCATATAGAAATCCTAGCTAAAGAGAGTGGTGAGCCTTATCTCGCTAATAACAAAAAAACTAAAGAAGCTCTGGATGAAAAGAATATAAGAAGAGTTCTGATCAGCATCTCCCATGATAATGATTACGCTATAGCCCAGGCAGTGGCGTTGTAGTGAAGGAGCAAGGAAATGAAATTAGTCACCAGTGAAGAAATGCGTCGTATTGATAGAAAAGCCATAGAAGAAATAGGAATTCCCAGTATAGTTCTTATGGAAAATGCTGGCTTGAAGATAGCTGACGCAATAGAAAAGAAATATGGTCCTCTAAAGGGAAAATATGTATATATCTTTGCTGGTTCTGGTAATAACGGAGGAGATGGAATGGTAGTAGCCAGACATCTCTTTAACCAGAAAGTAAAGGCAAAAATATTTCTTCTAGCTGAAAAGAAAAACATTAAGGGAGATGCAGCAACCAACCTGGCCATTACTGAAAAAATGGGAATACCGATGAGGGAAATTACCTCTCCTGCCTTTATGGAATCATTAGAAAAAGAACTTGAGAAAGCGGACATAGTAATAGACGCTCTTCTGGGCACAGGAGCAAAAGGAGCACCACGAGGATTAATGAAAAAAGTTATTGACTTGATTAATAAACACTCTAAAAACACGGTAGCGGTGGATATTCCTACAGGAGTAGGTGCAGATAGAGGAGAAGTATGGGGGGAAGCAATAAAGGCAGAATACACAGTTAGCCTTGCCTATCCTAAACGAGGATTGTATCTATATCCGGGGATGGATTATGCTGGTGAAATCGAGATAGCAGATATAGGAATCCCTACAGGTTTAGAAGAAGACAAAATTAACTCTGAACTTCTTACTCTGGCTGGCATTTCTAAGAAGTTATTCTTTAGAAAACCGTCTTCTCACAAAGGTAGTTTTGGACATCTTTTAGTCATAGCCGGCTCGCCAGGAATGACGGGAGCAGCCAGCCTAACTGCCCTTTCTGCTTTGAGAGTAGGAACAGGCCTGGTAACATTAGGTATCCCTGAAGATTTGAATCCTATTTTGGAAACTAAATTGACTGAGGTGATGACCCTCCCTCTACCTCAAAGTAAAGACAAAACTCTGTGCAGGGAAGGGTTCGAAAAAATTAAAGACTTCAGTCAAAAATGCGAGGCAATGGCCATCGGTCCGGGCATTTCTTCTACTAAACAAACTAAAGAACTAATTAGTACGATTATCGACCAATTGGATATCCCGTTGGTTATCGATGCTGACGGAATAAATGTCCTGGCCGGGGAACTCTCTCTGCTGAAAAAATACAAAGCCTCCTTAATAATTACTCCTCATCCAGGAGAGATGGGTAGGCTTGTGGGGGCTTCTGTAGAAGAAATTCAAAAGGACAGAATAAGGTCTGCTGTTGCTCTAGCTAAAAAAATAGGAGCTATTGTAGTTTTAAAAGGAGCAAGAACAGTAATAGCCAGTAAAGAAGGTAATAGTTGGGTTAACCTGACCGGGAATCCAGGAATGGCTACTGGAGGAAGTGGAGATATTCTTACCGGAATAATTGGCGGATTATTGACACAGAAACTCTCCTCCCTGGAAGCAGCCAAAACAGGAGTCTACCTTCATGGATATGCCGCTGACCTGGCTGCCCAAAAAAAAGGAGAAATAAGCCTCATCGCCAGTGATACTCTTGAAACCATCCCTGAGGCTATTAGGAGGATAAAGAGTGAATATAGCTGAATTGCAAAAGAAAAACATTGCTCAATTACATGAAATAGCGGACGGGAAAAAGATAGAAAATTACAAACACTTGAGGAAACAAGACCTTATATTCAAGATTATTCAAGACGAAATCAACCGAAAAAAAATTGTCTACGGCTCTGGAGTTTTGGATATCCTTAGCGAGGGATATGGATTTCTTAGGTCCACAAACTACACCTCAGGGCCTGACGACATATATGTTTCTCCTTCTCAGATTAAGCGTTTTGACATCAGAGAAGGGGATACAGTTAACGGCCAAATTAGACCTCCTAAGGAAAACGAGAATTATTTTGCTCTACTAAAAGTAGAGGCAGTAAATGAAGAAGACCCAGAAAAAGCAAGAGAAAGAACCATATTTGAAAATCTTACTCCTCTTTTTCCTCAAAAACGCATTGTTTTGGAAAACAATTCGGGAGATATCTCTACTCGTCTGATTGACCTAATTTGTCCTATAGGAAAAGGACAAAGAGGTCTTATTGTCGCTCCTCCCAAGACAGGAAAAACTGTATTTTTACAGAAAATTGCTAACGGTATAGCAGTTAATCACCCAGAAATAGAACTTATCGTACTCCTAGCTGATGAACGACCAGAAGAAGTTACAGATATGGAACGCTCAATAAAAGGAGAAGTTGCCTTCTCTACTTTTGACGAACCACCAAAAAATCACATACGTGTAGCAGAATTAGTCATTGAAAAAGCTAAGAGGCTGGTAGAACAAAAACGTGATGTGGTAATTCTTTTGGATAGCATTACCAGATTGGCTCGAGCTTATAATCTCGTTATCCCTACCAGTGGCAAAATTCTTTCTGGGGGGATAGATGCTAACACTCTACATCATCCTAAGAGATTCTTTGGGGCAGCTCGAAAAGTAGAAGAAGGAGGGAGTCTCACTATCCTGGCTACTGCTATAGTAGAGACAGGAAGTAAAATGGACGAAGTTATTTTTGAAGAATTTAAGGGAACCGGTAATATGGAATTACGCCTCACCAGAGAATTAGCGGAAAGGCGAATTTTCCCCGCTATTGACATGAATAGATCGGGTACAAGAAAAGAGGAACTACTATTAAACGATAACGAGCTTTCTATGATATGGGCTCTTAGGAACTATCTCAACCGACAGAATTACAAAGAACCCATTGAAGCAGTAATAGAAGTAATGAAAAAAACAGAAAACAATAAGCAATTCCTGGAGATTGTATCTCACCTGGGAAAAGATTCGAATAAAAAGGAGGTAACTTTCCAATGAAAAAAAAAATTCATCCATCCTACCATGAAACAACCATCAGATGTGCCTGTGGAGCTGAATACAAAACTAAATCCACTAAACAAAATTTACACGTAGAGATATGCTCTCGTTGTCATCCTTTCTTTACCGGGAAACAAAAATTTGTTGATAGTGGGGGAAGAATAAAGAAATTCCAGGATAAATATGGACTTTCTTCTGATTAACGCCAAGAAATACCTCAGGACAA
>CAZQMG010000077.1:0-7643 GCA_964594375.1 uncultured Clostridia bacterium
TTTTTAATCCCCAAATGAGGGTGGAAAATACTGGAGGTGCCGCATATTAGAATGTTAGCTCCTGCTTTAACCATCACCGGAGCATTAGCAAAACTTACATTCCCATCTACAGCAATATCTATTCTGAGGCCTTTTTCATCAATTATCTCCCTCAATTTCTCAATCTTAGATATAGTAATGGGAACAAGCTTTTGACCAGCAAAACCTGGATTAACCGTCATTATCAGTACCTGAGAAACCTCTTCTAAGATGTAATCTAACCGACAAAGAGACGTTGCTGGGTTCAGAGCTACCCCTGCTCTCGCCCCACTTTCCTTTATCAATTGAATCGTTCTATTCAAATGAGAACAGGCCTCCACGTGAACTGAAATTAAGCTACTACCTGCTTTGGCAAAAACAGGAACATACCTAGCAGGCTCTTCAATCATCAAATGGGTGTCAAAAGGCAGCTCAGTTATCTCTCTTAATGACCGTAATATACCTGACCCAAGAGTAAGGTTGGGAACAAAGTGTCCATCCATAATATCAAAATGTAAAGAGTCAACTCCCCCCTCTTCTAGTAACTTGATGTCTTTCTTTAGACAAGAAAGGTCCGCACACATAACCGAGGCTGATAACTTTATTTTCACCTATCCCCCCCCTACGATGAAATTCTCTGCTATACTCATATTATATGAATTTTATCTCCCTGGTCAAATCACCAGTCGTTAGTAAATGGTGAGTGGTTAATTGGTGAGTGGTGAGTAGCGCCCCTCTCCCACCCGTTTGGGAAGAGGGATAGGGTGAGGGGAATTAACCATTTAACCAATTAACAAATTAACCAACAACAGCGACGGAAGAAATTGTCCTGAGGATTCCTTGAACTAGAGGAATTCATATCTACCGAAGGATATTCCCTAGCCGTATATAGGATATAGTATATCGTATATCGAAAACGAAGAGTGCGCGGATAGTATTGTGTTGTGTGTTTGAGGGTCTTCTACGATATACGACATACGATATACGACATACGAGAAATGTCGTGAAACGACATTTCTTGACACTCAACTACCCATTTGATAGGATAGAACGAAAGATTAAGATTGATAGCAAGAATAAAAGGAAACATCTTTTGAAGAAAAAATTCTATGTAACTACCGCTATTTCCTATGTTAATGATGTCCCTCACCTGGGACATGCTTGTGAAGCCATAGCCGCTGATGTTCTGGCTCGATATAACCGACTGAAAGGACATAATGTATTTTTTTTAACGGGAACTGATGAGCATGGGAATAAGATTGCTCAGGCAGCTGAAAAAAAAGGAATAACTCCTGCCGAACTAGTTGATACAATGACTGACCGTTTCAGGACCCTCTCGAAGAATCTCAATATCTCCTACGACGATTTTATTCGAACCACCGAACTCCGACATACTAAAGTAGTATGTGAAATATTTAAAAGATTATATGAACAAAATGATATTTACAAGGGAACCTATAAAGGCTGGTATTGCACTCCCTGCGAAAGTTTCTGGCTGGAATCACAGCTTAGAGAAGAAAGACTATGCCCGGAATGCAAGCGAGAAGTACAAAGGATAGAAGAGGAAAGCTACCTTTTCAGACTGTCCAAGTACGAGAAGCCCCTTCTGAAGCACTTTGAATCTCACCCCTCCTTTGTCCTTCCTGCTACCAGAAGAAACGAGGTGGTCCAATTCATTAAGGGAGGGTTAAAAGATACAAGTGTTACCAGATTAAGATTGGATTGGGGTGTTGCTTGCCCGGTAGAAAAAAAGCACTCCATCTATGTATGGATTGATGCTCTTATTAACTATATTTCTGCTCTGGGGTACACTCTCAACGGCGAGAGATTCTCTACTTACTGGCCGGCAGATGTCCATCTAATCGGTAAAGATATTCTAAGATTTCATGGTGTAATCTGGCCAGCTATCCTGATGGCTCTAGGAATAAAACTTCCCCGGATGGTCTTCGCCCATGGCTGGTGGAAGCTTAAGGGAGAGAAGATGTCTAAATCTAAAGGAATCGTAATAGACCCAGAAGAAATAGTAAGCGAATATGGGGCAGACTGTCTGCGTTATTTTCTCCTGCGAGAAGTTCCTTTTGGAGAGGATGGCAATTTCTCCATTTCTCTTTTTGTAAAGCGGGTAAATAGTGACCTTGCCAATGATCTGGGGAATTTGCTTAACCGAACTATTCCGCTGGTAATAAGATATTGCCAGGGAAAGGTTCCTCCGTTCTACAAAGATGGGGGAGAACTAAAAAAAAAGACAGAGAAAGTCTTCTCTGAACTGGATTCAGCAATGAATGTCCTTGCTTTCTCGCAGGCCCTGTCAAGTATCTGGAAAATAGTGAAATTATCCAACCTTTACATAGATAAAAATGCTCCCTGGCAATTAGCAAAAGAAAAAAATAAACAGAAAGAACTCCATAATATTCTCTATAATCTCCTGGAAACTCTACGTATCCTTGCCCTCATACTTTTTCCTTTCATACCTGACTCAGCTCAAAAGATATGGACGCAGTTAGGGATTGAAGGGAGTATAGAAGACCAAATAGTGGAGAAGGCTAAAATATGGGGACAATTGAAGCCGGGGACAAAGGTAAAAGAAGGGCCACCACTCTTTCCACGAATTCAAAAAAAAAGCGTGTAGTCTTCCCCCTCACCCCTTCCCTCTCCCCACAGGGGAGAGGATTAAGAAAAGGGGACGGTTCTATTTTTAAAAGTAAAAGAAAGTGACTATTTTTTCAAGCCAAGTGACTCTACTGTGCTGTGAAAAGAAAAATAGAACCGTCCCCTTTTCCGAAATCGATGAAATTAAGAGAGAAAACAGAGTATCTGTGGGACAAGTACGGCTTTATTCCTCAAAAGAAATTGGGACAAAACTTTCTTATTGACCCCGGCATTGTTAATAGGATAATAAAAGCTCTTAAGTTAAATAAAGAAGATACAGTCCTGGAAATAGGAGCAGGGACAGGTGTCTTAACAAAAAAACTAATTCCATTAGTCAAAAAAGTAATTGCCGTAGAGATTGATGAAAAATTGTGCCAGATTCTAAAAAAGGAAGTTGGGGAATATCCCAATCTGAAAATAATCTGTGAGGACATAACTAAAGCTTCTCTTATGGATAGATTAAATAACCAGCGAGAGAAAATCAAAATAGTTGGAAATTTACCCTATTACCTCGCTTCTCCTCTTCTTTTGGAGTTAGTTAAGAGTGAACGGCTCGAATTTATGGTGGTAATGATACAAAGAGAGGTAGCAGAAAGAATTGCTTCTCAGCCTGGAAGCAAGAAGAGAGGTGCACTAACCGTGCTTATTAACTATTATGCTGAGATTACTAAAATAATAGATGTTCCGCCGCAGGTTTTTATTCCCAGACCCAGGGTAGGAAGCACTGTCGTGAAGATAGAAAAGAAAAAAGAACATCAGGCAAGAAAGGAAGAAAAATTCTTCACGCTGGTAAAAACAGCTTTTTCTACGCGGCGTAAGATGCTAGGTAACACACTTAGTAGAGGATTGGGGATGGAGAAAGAAATTGTAAAAGAAACATTGGCCAGAGCCGGGGTAGAATGGCAGAAAAGAGCAGAAGAGTTAAAAGTGGAAGAATTCGTTAAGATAAGTAATGAATTGTATAACTAGAATTAGTTTGAATTATGTTTTGAACTTACTATGAACTATGAGCTATGAACTAGCTAGAGGCATACTTTGATTAACACTATAGAGTGGATAGACAAAAAAGTCAAAATCATTGACCAGACGAAGCTTCCTGATGAATTAGAATACATCTATTGCCAGGATATTAATACTCTAAGAGAAGCCATTTGTTCTTTAAAAGTAAGGGGAGCACCAGCATTAGGAATTGCTGCGGCTTTAGGATTAGTCCTGGGAATCCAGAACTCTTCTGCTGATGATTATCCCATTTTCAAAGAAGAAATGAAAAAAGTAATAGACCTTTTGGCTTCCTCTCGACCCACAGCAGTCAACCTCTTTCACTCCTTAAAGCGTATGGCTGATTGCGCAGAAAAGAATAAGCTAAAAAAAATAGAAGAGATTAAGGATGTTTTAGAAGAAGAAGCTTTGAAAATCATAGAAGAGGATAGAATCTGTAACCGCCGTATCGGAAAAAATGGAGCTTCCCTCATCAAAGATGGAGAAACAATCCTTACTCATTGTAATGCAGGAGCCTTAGCTACAGCTGACTATGGGACTGCCCTGGGAATCATCTATACAGCCAAAAAAGAAGGAAAAAGAATTAAAGTATATACAGACGAGACACGTCCTCTTCTGCAAGGAGCAAGATTGACTGCCTGGGAACTACTACAGGAAGGGATTGAGACTGTGCTTATCTGTGACAATATGGCCGGAGAGGTAATGCGTCAGGGGAAAATTGATAAAGTAATAGTAGGAGCAGATAGGGTAGCAGCCAATGGAGATGTAGCTAATAAAATAGGCACTTATTCCTTAGCCGTTCTGGCAAAGGAAAATATGATTCCTTTTTACGTGGCCTGCCCTTTCTCTAGTATTGACCTATCCTTACTTAATGGCACGGCTATCCCCATTGAACAGAGAGATGTATCCGAAGTAAAAGAAATCCTGGGGAAAAGAACCGCCCCTAGAGGAGTTGACGTCTACAACCCTGCTTTTGATATAACTCAAGCTAAGTACATTACGGGAATAATTACAGAAAGGGGGATATGCGAACCTCCCTATCAGGAGAACCTCAAGCAATAGCTCAGGATGGATTTTGTTGCTAGTCGCTCGTTGCTAGTCGCTTGTGTTCTCTCTTCTCGAAGGGAAAAGAAAAAAGTGTGTAAATCGTATTCCGTCAGTAGTATTACTTTGTGGATTTTAAGGTCTTTTCTTACGAGATACTAGCAACGAGCAACTAGCAACGGATCTTAAGGAAGGAATGATTATGAAAAAAGAAATTAGCCAGGAAGAAGTAAGATATATCGCTCATCTAGCACGTCTAGAGCTAAAGAAAGAAGAAGAGGAAAGATTCACCGGACAATTAAGAGAAATTCTGACTTATATAGACAAACTAAAAGAAGTAGATACAGAAAATGTTCCTCCCACCTCTCACCTTTTTCCTCTAAAAAATGTTTTCCGAGAAGATAAGCAAAAGAATTCCCTTCCCCTTGAAAAAGCGTTGCTCAATGCTCCACAAAATAAAAGAAATCAATTTGTAGTGCCCAGGATAATAGAATAGCTTAACTATTTTCTTTCTAAATGAAAGCTCTTTGGCCAGAAAATTTCCCTTAATAAAAAAATAGGGAAACTAATAATACAATTATATAATAAGGTAGGGAAAACAATAAAGACAATCTTTTCTAGAAAAGAAGGGGAAATATTGAAAACTAACAGCCAGAAGGAGAGAATAATTCCGTTTAAAACAGTAGCGGCCCCAATCAATAAAATAAAAAAAATTACATTATCCTGATATACTCTCTCCCTGATTTCGGCCACCAGAAAACCAACTAAAGCCAGAGAAAAAGCATTTAGACCCAATAAAGGGAAAAAGAGAATGTCTATTAATAATCCAATAATAAAACCAGCTATTAATCCCTGTTTCCAGCTATTATACCAGGCCCAAAAAATAAGCAGAATTAAAGGGAGATCTGGTCTACCCCACCTCAATTGAATCCTGCCTATAAGAACACCCTGCAGAATAAGGACCAGGATGACCAAAAAAATAAAGATAACTGTCTTTTTCATTTTTTAATAATAAACAGCTCCTCTAATTTCCCAAAATCTACTGAGGGAACTACTTCTACTTCCTGAAATAGCCGACGAGGATTCTTCCTGACATAGGAAACTTTCCCTACCAGAATTCCCTCCGGAAAAATTCCTCCCAGACCTGATGTTATTACTCTATCTCCAGCCTCAATCGATACCTTATTCAAAAGATACTCCAATTCGCATACTCCCTTTTCTCCTTTGCCCTGTAAGATAGCTACGTCTCTGCTTTCCTGATCACGAACTCCTACTTTGCTCCTTTCATCGAGGATTAACAAAACCTTAGCCTGGTGAGGATAAACCTCAACTATCCTCCCTACCAAACCCTGAGAATTAACCACTACCAAATCTTTTTCTATCCCCTCCTTTTCGCCTCTATTAATAAAGACCGTCTTAAAATAATTATAGGAAGGATAAGCTATCACCTGGGCAGGAAGAAGATTATAAGAGTGTTTCTCTTTAAACTCAAGCATCTCCTCCAGCTTCTGGTAAGAGGATACAATTTCCTGATAGTAATTTTCTTCCTTGAAACGCATTTGAGCTATTTCATTTTTAAGCGCCCTATTCTCTTCCCTCAGCTTTTCTGAGCGTCCCATATCAGCTATAAACTCAGTGAATCCTGTTTTAAGATTAGAACTGGTCATTTGTAGAGTACCAATTATTACATAGGCTTTTTCTCTAACAGTAAGTAAGACATCAGCCCTACGACTAGAAATTAGTATTAAGACAAAAGACAAAAGAAGGATACTAAGTAAAAATATAGACTTAGAATGGATTCTCATTGAAAATCTGGTGTGATCTCTACCAGGGATAATAGGTTTGAATTTTCCAGCAACATCCCTGTGCCCTTCACCACAGAAAGAAGGGGATCTTCAGTTTTATTAACTGAAAGATGCGTTCTTTCAGAAATATACCTGTCAAATCCTTTAAGGCAGGCCCCTCCCCCCGCAAGAAATACTCCTCTCCTCATTATATCTGCGGCCAGCTCAGGCGGACTCTCCTCCAGGGTAGCTTCAATCATATTGCAAATTATGTCTATCACAGGAGAAAGAACTGTACTTAACTCCTCCGAGTTCAGTTCTATCTCAACAGGAAAACCAGTAACAAGGTTTTTTCCCCCTGCCTTCATCGTCTCTTTAGTAGAAGGAGGACCGACACAACCTATACTTATTTTTATTCGTTCCGCCATCTGTTCTCCTATTAGTACATTGCGGTCCTCTTTTATATATTGGATTATAACTCGATCCATCTCATCTCCTGCTATACGAATAGACTTGCTCAGTACTATTCCATTAAGACAAATTATTGCTGCTTCACTAGTTCCTCCTCCTATATCCACTATCATATTCCCTACTGGCTCAGATACAGGAAGACCCGAACCAATAGCAGCTGCTAATGGTTCAGCTACTAAATGAACTCGACGCGCTCCTAGTTGCATACCTATATCCACAACAGCTTTCTTTTCTACTTTGGTAGCCTGGGAAGGAACGCCAATTACCAACCTGGGGCCAATCAGACGCCGGTAAGACTGAACCTGAGAGATAAAACACTCAACCATCTTCTGGGCAATATCAAAATCAGCAATTACTCCGTCTTCCAAAGGACGAACTACAACGATATTCTGGGGAGCCTTTCCTAGCATACCTTTAGCTTCTTCTCCTATCCCCAGGACTTTACCCCCCTTACGAGTTAATGCTAATATAGAAGGCATATTCAGAATAACCCCCTTCTTCTTAGCCCAAATCAGGGTATTGGTTGTACCTAAATCTATCCCCAGGCTATCTCCCCATATTTTTAACTTAAATATGTCCTTAAACATAGGCTCATTATAATAAGGCAGGAAATAAAAGTCAAGAAAATGCCTCAACAGGCAATTTCTCGTATGTCGTATATCGTATATGGTATATCGT
>CAZQMG010000078.1:0-1863 GCA_964594375.1 uncultured Clostridia bacterium
TCCAGGATAAATATGGACTTTCTTCTGATTAACGCCAAGAAATACCTCAGGACAACTTCCCTACCTCCAAGATACGCCTCGCTACGCTCGGCTATTTCGTATTGCGTATGTTGTTCATATCTTGTATCTGGCATAGCGTAGAGCTAAAAACTAAAAGCGAAAAGCCATAATTCAAAATTTAAAACTTATTTTTCTTTCTTTTTAATTGGTCTTAGATTTTAAGTTTTAGTCTTACATTTTTAGTTTTACGTTATGGTTTTGCGCTTTTCGCTTTACGTTTTGCGCTCTCCAAGATACAATTCACAGCTCTTGTTACTCCGCAGGGATTACCAGTTTCTGTCCAGGATAAATTAGTCCAGTAGCACCAATCTTATCTTTATTGGCTTCGTAGATTTTGCGCCATTTAGCAGGATCATTATAGACATCTTTAGAACCCGCGATGCGCCACAAACTATCACCTTTCTTTACTTCGTAGATATTCTTAGCTTTAACCTCATAAAGACCAGTTGACTTAAATTTGATACTTGCTTTTTCTCCCAATCCCTTTTCTAGATTCCTCACTCTTCTTATTATCTCATCTACTTTAGCCAGAATCATATCTGTCTTTTCTTGAGTTTGTTTAGCTAATTCCCTGGTCTCCTTTATAGCTTGATCAGCTTGAATCCTGGCAGAAGCAGCCATCTCTTTTGCCAGAGAAACTTCTACCTTGAGCTCTTCTATGCTTGCTTTCAGTCCCCTTGCCTCTATTGTATTTATCAATCCTTCAGCCAGTTTTGCCCGCCATAATCCCAATCTGTAGAGAACTTCCTCCTTGAATTCAGCCATCTTTACCATTGTCTCCAGGGAAATATCTTTTGCTTCTACTATCGTCTGGCTTAACTGAGCGTATTCTTCCTGTAAACTCTCTAATTCATTCTCAATTGCCTCAAGAGAAGAACCACCCTGTGCTACCCCTGCACTGCCAGCCAAAGCGCATAACAACAGCATCGCCCCTAATATACCAAATACCTTTCTCTTCTGCATCTTTTCCACCTCCTCAGGCTAATTTTGGAAGATATTCCTAATGGCTAAGACTACAATAGGCAGCCGCTAGAAACCCAAGACCTAACAGTAATCTCTGTGTTTTCAATTTCTTAATCGTGGCTAAATGTTCCTCATTAGCAACTTTCAAACCAGTTATTTCACTTCTTAACTCTCCTGCTATCTTAAAGTAGTTATCGGTAATCTTTTTAATGGTCTCGGCTTGCTCGGCAACTTTCTCCTCCAGCTCAACATTAATAGCCATTAGCTCTCCGGTTACTTTAAAGAAGTTATCGGTGATTTGTTTAATGGTCTCGGCTTGCTGGGCATTGGCAGCCTTAAGAGGATCTATCTGAGCATTTAGCTCTCCGGTTACCTTAAAGAAGTTATCGGTAATCTTCTTGATGGTCTCGGCTTGCTGGGCATTGGCAGCCTTAAGAGGATCTATCTGAGCATTTAGCTCTCCGGTTACCTTAAAGAAGTTATCGGTAATCTTCTTGATGGTCTCGGCTTGCTGGGCATTGGCAGCCTTAAGAGGATCTATCTGAGCATTTAGCTCTCCGGTTACCTTAAAGAAGTTATCGGTAATCTTCTTGATGGTCTCGGCTCGCTCAGCAACTTTCTCCTCCATCTCAGCATTAATAGCCCTTAGCTCTCCAGTTACTTTAAAGAAGTTATCGGTGATTTGTTTAATGGTCTCGGCTTGCTGGGCATTGGCAGCCTTAAGAGGATCTATCTGAGCATTTAGCTCTCCGGTTACTTTAAAGAAGTTATCGGTGATTTGTTTAATGGTCTCGGCTCGCTCAGCAACTTTCTCCTCCATCTCAGCATTAATAGCCTCTA
>CAZQMG010000078.1:1963-7543 GCA_964594375.1 uncultured Clostridia bacterium
ATGGTCTCGGCTCGCTCAGCAACTTTCTCCTCCATCTCAGCATTAATAGCCTCTAATTCTCCGGTTATCTTAAAGAAGTTCTCTGTGACCTTCTTGATAATCTCGACTTGCTGGGCATTGGCAGCCTTAAGAGAATCAATCTCTTTCATCAACTCTTTTGTGGTTTTGAAGAAATTATCCGTTAGCTGCTCAATTACCCATGTTTGATCGGCAATCGCCGTCTTAGCTTCTGCTAATTGGTCCTGCAGAGTCTCTTCTTGAGCCACAACTGGTACCTGTATACATACTGTAAACGAAATTATAACTAATACCAACAGCAACTTATTGAACATCCCTTTTTTTAACATTTCTGTTAAACCTCCTTTTTATTTATTTCAGAAACTCTGAATTTTCTATCCTTTCACCTCCTTTTTCATTATACCATTTTCCCTTTCCTCAAATCACTTTTTGTCTCTTAATCATCTGCAAACAGGAACATCATTATTTAAAAACATCTTATCATACCTTCTAATAGGTGTCAAGAAATGCCTCAGGACAACCCTCACTGTATATCGTCGCTAGTTGCTCGTCGCTAGTTGCTCGTAAGAAAAACCTTAAAATCCACAAAGCAATACTACTGACCGAATGCGATTTACACACTTCTTTCTTTTCCTCTCGGGAAGAGGGAACACAAGCGACTAGCGACAAGCAACGAGCAACGACTAGAAGATTGACCCTATTTGTCTTACCGCTTTTTCTATTTTTTTCTCATCAGCAACGAGAGCAAATCTTACAAAGCCCTCTCCTCCTTTCCCAAAGCCAATCCCGGGAGAAACTGCTATCCCTGTTTTCTGCAAAAGGAACTTACTAAACTCTAAAGAAGAGAACTCTGAATAAGAAGGAGGAATAGGAGCCCAAACATACATGGTAGCCATAGGAAGTTCTACCTCCCAACCTAACTCTGTCAGTCCCCGCACTAACACATCTCTTCTTTTTTGATAAACCTGACGAATCTCCTTCACGCAATCCTGTGAATTTGTCAAAGCTAAGCAGGCCGCTTTTTGAATGGGAGTAAATATGCCAAAATCAATATAAGATTTTACCCGACAAATAGAATCTATAATATCTCTATTTCCTACTACAAAACCTATCCGCCATCCTGGCATATTATAGGTCTTAGAAAAAGAATGAAATTCAATCCCAAGCTCTTTAGCTCCATCTATTTGAAGAAGGCTGGGCGGTCTATATCCATTAAAGGTTATCTCAGAATAGGCAAAATCGTGAATTAGAATAAGTCCATACTTTCTGGCAAAAACAACTGTTTCTGCAAAAAATTCCTTACTTGCTATGGCTGCCGTAGGATTATTAGGATAACTGACAAGGACAGTCTTGGCTTTCTCTAGCACTTCACCCGGGACAGAGGAGAAATCAGGAGAAAAATCATTCTCTTTGTTAATAGGAAGAGAATAGACATCGCCACCAGCTAAAAGAGCTCCATTAAAATGAACAGGATAGGCAGGGGTGGGAACTAAAGCTATGTCTCCCGGATTAAGAAAAGCAAGATAAACGACTGCTATTCCCTCTTTTGAGCCAATCAAAGGAAGAACCTCCTTTTCAGGGTCCAATGTAACCTGAAACTTTTTCTTGTACCACTCTGCAATACCTTCTCTTAACTCTTCATCTCCCCTTGCTGGAAGGGGATAACGATGAGACAGGGGATCCATTACCGCTTCCCTTAGAGCTTCTACAATATGAGAAGGAGTAGGTAAGTCTGGATTTCCCATTCCCAAGTCTATCACATCACCTCTCTCTTGCGCAACCTTCTCTTTCATCTCGTTTAGGGTAGTAAACAGATAAGGGGGGATTCTTTTAGCCCTTTCTGCTAATTCCATTTAAATAACCTCCTCTGGACTGGCAATTCTACCCTTTATAGCTGAAGCAGCCGCTATTGCCGGACCAGTCAGATATACTTTACTCTTGAGGTGTCCCATTCTTCCTACGAAGTTACGGTTGGTGGTAGAGACAGCTACCTCTCCCTCTCCTAGCACTCCCATATGTCCTCCCAGGCAAGGTCCACAGGTAGGTGGGCTAATCACCGCTCCTGCCTCTAAAAAGACTTGCAGTAGCCCTTTTTTAAGAGCCTCCAGGTAAATGGAAGGTGTAGCAGGAATAATTATTAATCTTACATCCGGATAAATCTTTTTCCCTTCAAGAAGCTCTGCTGCTATCTTTAAATCCTCGAAATGTCCATTAGTGCAAGAACCAATCACTACCTGGTCAACCTGTATCTTCCCTATCTGAGATATCCCCTTTGTGTTAGAAGGAAGCGAGGGAAAAGCTACTTGAGGCTCGAGCTGGCTCACTTCATATTCCTTAACCTCCAGATATTCAGCCTCGGTATCACCGCTATAAAGGTGGTATTCCCTTTTACTTCTTCTGCGAATATAGTTAAGAGTAATCTCATCCGGTTCTATAATACCATTCTTTGCCCCTGCCTCTACGGCCATATTGCACATAGTGAGTCTTCCCGCCATGCTCATCCTGGAAATAACCTCTCCACCGAATTCCATGCTCTTATAAGAGGCTCCCTCTACTCCTATGTCACCAATAGTATAAAGAATAAGGTCCTTGGCTGTAACCCATTTTCTCAATTCGCCTCTATAGACAAACCTAATAGTTGAAGGGACCTTAAGCCAGACTCTTCCTATCAGCATAGCAGCCGCTAAGTCTGTGCTTCCTACTCCACAGGCAAAGGCCCCTAAGGCTCCCGCGGTACAGGTATGAGAATCTGCTCCGATGACTAAGTCTCCCGGAAGCACCAGTCCTTTTTCTGGAAGTAAAATATGCTCTATGCCTACTCGCCCCACCTCAAAATAATTTGCAATCCCCTGTTCTCTGACAAATTTTCTTAAAAAGAGAGACTGTTGAGCTGCTCTTATATCTTTATTAGGAGTAAAATGATCGGGTACAAGGACTATCTTCTGCGAGTCAAAAACTCTTTTCCCTCCCCACTCCCGAAATTTTTCTATAGCTAAAGGAGCAGTGATATCGTTACCCAGCAACACATCTATATCAACCTCGATAAACTCCCCCTCCTTGACTTCAGATTTCCCACAATGCTTAGCCAGAATTTTTTCTGTAATTGTCATCGGCATAGCTAGAAATCACCTTTTTAACTTATGAATTATTCAATCAAGATATGCCTAAGCACGGTTTTCTTCCGTCACTGTTTTTCGTTGCTAGTTGCTCGTTGCTAGTTGCTCGTAAGGAAAAATCTTAAAACCCATAAAGTAATGCTATTGAAGGAATACGATTTACGCACTTCTCCCTTTTCCCCCCGGGAAAAGGGAGCACAAGCGACTAGCGACAAGCAACGAGCAACGAATTTCGATTCACGAGATACGAGATACGATGGCTTTTAGATGAGCGGGGGTAGTCCCCCAGCAACCCCCTATTATCTTTACCCCTAGCTCCACAAACTTTTTCATCCAATCAGAGAATTGTTCCGGTAACACAGGATATTCAGTCTTTCCATTTTTAAGTTGTGGTTGACCGGCATTAGGCTGAAAAATCAAAGGTAGATGCGCTTTCAAAGAAATCTTCTCTGCTACGGGAAGAAGGCTATCTGGACCTACGCTGCAATTAGCTCCCAGAGTATCCACTTTTAAATCCTCTAGAGCACTCAACACAGCATCCGGGTCTTCCCCCATTAATGTCCTTCCATTCTCAGCAAAAGTAACCTGACAAACTATAGGAAGCTCGCAAACATTTTTTGCCGCCAGGACAGCTACTTCTGCTTCTTTTATATACATCATTGTCTCTATTACTATAAGGTCAGCTCCTGCTTTTGACACTGAACCTATCTGTTCTTTAAAGACAGAATAAGCCTCATCTGAGCTGATATCTCCCCATGGTTCTATTAAGGTTCAGGGGACCAATGGAAGCTCCTACTAAACAAGACGGAACAGCCTCTTTAGCAATCCTGACTCCTTCTCTATTAATAGCCTCCATTTTACTCTCTAAATTATATCTGCCCAGTTTTATTCTATTCGCCCCGAAAGTATTAGTCTCGACTACATCAACTCCCACTTCAGCGTAAGAAAGATGGACATCAGCAACTTTACTAGGCTCGGTTAAGTTCAACTCTTCCAGAGGAGAGCCTTGAGGTATGTCCTTGTCTTGCAGAATGGTGCCCATTGCCCCATCGAAGACGATAACCCCCTCTTTTTGCAGTAGTTCTCTGAAATCATCAGCCATTTCCCTCTCCTAGAGTTCATAGTTATGAGTTCATAGTTCATCGATAAAAAACAATAAGATAGTTAGTGGTTAATTGGTGAGCGGTGAGTAGTGCTCTCTCCTCTTTGGGGCAACTGCACAACCGCATAACCTTTTCTAACCGCATAACTGCACAACACAACTATAGTATCGGCATTTTTAATCCAACACTATAATATATATAGAAAAGAAAAGCTGTCAAACCTATCTATCCCCAAATCTCTTTATACTGAGTAATATTCCTATTCCAGCAAAAAACATTATAGTGGAACTTCCTCCATAACTTATTAAGGGAAGAGGCACACCGGTAATAGGCATTATCCCTACCACCATACCTATGTTAATGAAAATCTGCAAAAAGAGCAAAATAACTATCCCTTCACCCACTAATTTGGCAAAATTGTTACTTTCCTGACGGGCTATTTTCATTCCTCTAGCAATAATTATAGAATAAAGTCCTAAGAGCAATAAGATTCCTATAAATCCCCATTCTTCCCCTATAGTAGCAAGGACAAAATCGGTAAAGGGCCGCGGTAAAAAACTGAGCTGAGTATGAACAGCCCCACCCAAACCTTTACCCGTCAACCTACCTGAACCCAAAGCGACCTTAGACTGTAGAATATTCCATCCTGCCCCTAAAGGATCTCTCCCTGGATTCAAGAAAGTGAGGATACGCGTTTTCTGATAAGGATGAAGAAAGAAATAAGAAAGTGGAAGTAATAATGAACCTAGCCCTAGAATGGTAAATATTCTTTTTAAGGATATCCCAGCTAAAAACAACATCGCCAACCAGAGGGGAAGAAGAATAATGGCACTTCCCAGGTCTGGCTGGAGAGCAACGAGAATTAAGAAAATGAGAGTAAAGCAAAAAGAAAGAATTATCCCTTTCTTACTTACTTTCTCCTTGCTAGCCAGGAGCTTAGCCAAAACAATAATAAGAATAAGCTTGGCAAATTCTGAGGGCTGAAAACCAAATGCTCCTATCTTAATCCACCTTTGAGCCCCATAAATACCTTCTTCTTTAAGCAGAACAAATAGAAGAAAAAAAAGAATAATTCCATAGAAAAAGTAG
Source organism: uncultured Clostridia bacterium (assembly GCA_964594375.1). Taxonomy (GTDB): domain Bacteria; phylum Aerophobota; class Aerophobia; order Aerophobales; family AE-B3A; genus AE-B3A. The sequence goes on from CAZQMG010000078.1 coordinate 7,290, forward strand.
ACTCCCCTTTGCCATAAACCAACCCTAAAAAAAGAAAAAAGAAACATAACACCGATTCCTACGCATACCCAGCTTACCTGATGAAAAAGATAATAGGTCTCACCAGAAGCAACAATTGTCCATAAATGGAAAATCCCGCCCAATGCCAGGACAATGGTAGTTAACAAAATAATCCTATCATATTTTTGAGAAATGAAAGAAACTTGCATTCTTATTTATCCTGTTTATCTTACCTAAATCTGCGTCCGAATTAG
>CAZQMG010000079.1:0-7541 GCA_964594375.1 uncultured Clostridia bacterium
TTTAATGTGGAGTAAAGCCGCTATCTCTCTTGGAATAAAGGTGCTGTTGGAGGAAACAGGGATAAGCACTAATGATTTAGACAGAGTCTATTTAGCAGGTTCTTTTGGTTCCTATATTGATAAGAAAAATGCAAGGAGAATAGGACTGGTACCGGCAGTGCCACTGAAAAGAATAGTGCAGGTGGGAAATGCTGCTGCCGAGGGAGCAAAGGAAATACTTCTATCCAGGGAAAGAAGAAGACTTGCAGAAGAATCAGTAAAGAAGGCAAAGCATATTGACCTTGAATTAATCCCTGACTACGGGGAAAGACTCATGCTTGATGAGCAAAATTTTAAAAAGTTAAAGTTTCCTTAAAAGAAGCAGCGGGAGGATAAAGTACTCATCATCATGAAAGCCATAAGCAATGCAAATTTGACAGTAATTATTTTTTTGCTATGGTCAATCTGATATGAACGGACAACTTGAGATATTTCGACACTTGTTTGATAGTTATTCAAAGAAATTTTTGAAATTCTGATGCTAGATAATTAAGGAGGGAAAAGGCTATGGACAAAAAGGAGAGTGTGGGTGGTATGGATGTTGTCAAAAAGATCGCCCAAAGGGCAAAAGAGGTTCTTTTAAAACCTCGGGATACCTTCGGAGTAATAAAGACTGAGACAGTGACTTCACGAGACCTTATTCTCAATTATTTAGCTCCCCTGGCTGTCATTCCTGCCGTAGCCTCTATTATTGGGATGAGTGCCGTGGGAATACGTTTCTCTCTAATGGGAAGATTTCGTATTCCTTTCATTAACTCTTTTTCCAGTGCTCTGCTTCAGTACATATTAACCCTGATAGGAATCTATATCATGGGAATCATAATAAATGCTCTCGCACCTAGCTTCTCAGGGGAAAAAAATGAAATTCAAGCCCTGAAAATAGCTGTCTATTCTGCCACTCCCAGTCTAGTAGTAGGAATTCTACATATTTTTCCTGCCCTGGGTATACTGGTGGTAATAGCTGGACTCTATGGCCTTTACCTCCTCTACCTGGCTATTCCCATTATGATGGAATGTCCTCCTGAGAAAGCTCTAGGTTACACAGTAGTAGTAATCATAATAAATATAGTTATCTCCCTAATAATTGGTGCCTTAGTTTCCTTTGTCCCGGGAGTAGGGATGGGATTTAGATTCCTTGGCTAGAAGAAGTCGTATGGTATGCCTTGAGGAAAGAATCTGAATAGATATGCTTATTCAATATAATCTCAGCAGTTATAGCCGAGTTTACCAGTTCCTCATCGGCAACATCGCATATAGCTGCATCAAGTCCTGCCTCAATGCACATAACCAGGAATACACGATTAATAAGTCCCATCTCCTTAGCTTTAGAAGAGATATTGCTTAATCCTACGATTATATGAGGAGGAGGACTCGAAAAAAGTGTGAATTGGTGGATGGCCTCAATTAAGTTACGCGCCTGTTCCTGAAGAAACTTTAGGGGCATAGTTACAGGATCAAGAAAAATTTTATCCTCAGAGAGTCCTTTTTCTATAGCTTCACTAAATATAGCAGCACCTAATTCTATTCTGCGATTTACATCCTGGGGAGCACCTTTTTTATCCATACAGAGCCCAATTAAAGAAGCATTATGCTCTACTGCCAGTGGGATAATCTGATCTAACTTTTCCTTATCAGCAGTGGTGGAGTTAATGATAGGAGGATGCTTGCAAGCTTTTATTGCTTTTTCTACAAAGGTGGGTTTGTTACTATCAATAGAGATTGGTGTCTCTACTGTTTCCTGAACAGTTTCAATCATCCAGATAAAATCATCTACTTTATTAGAGGCAGCCCCTATATTAACATCTACATAACTTGCTCCAGCTTCTGTTTGAACTTCCGCCCAGTGTTGAATAATTGACTTATCTTTGTCTTTTATGGCTCTTTGAATATCCTTGAAACCACCGTTTATTCTCTCTCCCACAAAAATCATCTTATCCTCCTTGTCAAAATAGTGAATCGTAAATTGTGATGCGTCGTGCGCAATACGATATCTTTCTCGATTTTTGGTTTCTCCTATACGCTAAATTTGTCTTGAAGTTTTCCCTTTTGATTTATCTCTGCGATCCATGCGATGAATAGTCACTTTTTCTTAACTAAACTGTCAATGTATTTTTTAAACTCTTTCACTGCTTTTGGATGCCACATAATAAAAATATCTCCTCCAGCCTGAAGGTAAACTAGGGCGGTTATTGTCTCCCAGAGAGGACCTCTTTGAATATGATTTCCCCATCCCGGGACCTCCTTTTCTGGTGCTATAGCTTCCTTTACCTTCCATACCTCTCTTCCAATATCTGCTAAAAGTGGCATAGCCCACATTTTGTCCCCCATTAACCCTGCCATACGTCCTCGCTCCATAATTGAATATACATACTCCATTCCGTATCCTAAAGCTCCCGTAGAAGGATAAATGACAATATCTTCAGGTGCTAAACCTATATCAGTAGCTAAAATATTAACCTGTTTGGCTATATTTATATCTACAGGAGACTCAGCAATTAATTTATGCTTATCAGCTTTACATAAGGCTATTAGGGTCTTATAATTATTCTCAGTGATAGTTCCTAAAAGACACCTTTCTCCTGCAGCAGCCTGAGAACAGGCGGGGAATATTTCATTGTCCTTTTCATCGTTATCACAGCCCCAGATAATAAGGGGAACGGTTACAGATTTTAAGACTCTTTCAACTGCCTGAGCAGCTTCATCGCTGTCTTTGTTTTTTCCATCAGGATCACATCCTTGAAGTCTTAAACAGATAAGATCTGCTCCAAATTCATCCACGCACTTTTTTGCCCATCTTCCAGGATCATCCCACACATCAGAAAAATACTTTCCCAATTCTTCGGGCCAATCCGTGGGAGGGATATCCCAAACTTCCATAGCTACCACCGGAGAGTGAGTGATGCTTCCTTCAAAGTAAAGAAAAGGCAAACTGTTAGCTCCCCCTACAGTAACAGTGTGAGACCTTGTTCCTCCTTCTTCTTTGGTAGCACCTATAGTCACCTCATTTATTGGATTAGTCCAGCTCTGTTTAACATCGGGAATTTCCATTACATCCTCCTTCTTAATCTCTCCTTTTAAGAATATTTCCTTTAATTTTTTATTTCGCTTTTATCAAGTATTTTTTTAACGGACGAAAAAGCTGATGAGCTCTCTGGAAGCTCAAGTAAAGACTTACCGTTCCAACTATACTCTTCCAGGCAAGAATCATACTCTATTTTTCCTAAATACTTTCCATCCATTCCTTTAATATATTCTTCTGCTACTTGCTTAAATTTATGATTAGCTATAAGGTAAATATTATTCAAATGGATTCCAATTTCAGAAGCAATTTTCCTCATTCTTTCTACATTATGTAAAGCTTTTCTGGAAGGATCTAATATAACAAATACATCATCTATTTCTGACAATATTCTTCTGTTAAGATGCTCCAGGCCACCCGGTGAATCTACAATCGTATATTCATAGTTACCTGCCATCCTGGGAATCATAGTCCTTAATATCTCGTTCGGCATACAATAACAACCTTTAGTCCACTTTACTCCTATAGAGACCATATCAAACTTTTCCGACTCATATAAACAGGAAGCATTAAGTAAATATTCTATTCTCTGAGGTATAGGCATAGAACTTAGCTCCTTACTTTCTTTGTGCTCTTGAATATCAAAAAGTACATCAGAGATAGTCCTTACCCCCTCCTTCTGTAAGTCTACCCCCAGCACATCGGCAAGATTCTGATCAGAATCAGCGTCAACAAGTAAGGGATATGAATTTAGGTATTTAACTATTAAAGCTACAAAAGTTGTTTTGCCGGTTCCGCCTCTTCCTGTACAAACAATTTTTTTACCCATCTTAAATCACCTTCTTATATTTTGCTACCTACCTTCCACTCATTCTTAAGGAAGCTCGGTATTCTGGCTGCCTCCTCCGGGCCAACCAATATATCCCAGCCAAACTCATCTATAAGCTCTGCTCTAAAAACAGCAACAAGTCCAGGAATAATAATAGTATTATGGTTTACTTTTTCTCTCACTTTCTGTTGGTCCAAAGTCTTGGCTATTTTTTCTGCAGACCACTTGTCTCCAGCATAAGCATTTAAGACACCCATACCCTCAGTTTCCACCACAGAAATATAGGTAGGGACTCTGCTATTTCCTACCTCTGATTCGACCGTAAAGTAGGTAAGAGAAAAATTAGTGGTAACAATCACCGGAGAATTAGGGGTCACTGCTCCCACCTCATTAAGCTTAGGCTCTACAGCATTGGGCACCTGCGGATCGGTATAGATATTCTGCCTTACGGTAAGCAAAGGCAGAATCTGCCAGTCATTTTTAGCCTTTACCACCACAATATTTGCGTATTTACACATATAAGTGGATGCCTGAATAATTTCCTGAAAAGAATCTCCCTCATCGGTAAACATTATGGTAGGATACCCTAAGGGGCGAAAAACTTTCTCTACCGCTAATCTTCTTAATTTAGTTAAAGATTCAAGCGCATCTCCGGCTTTTCTTGTCCCTGGATCAAGAACAAGCTCATCCACTCCCATTTTCTTTATATTTTGGGTAAGCTCGGCAAGCTCCTCCAGACTCTCGGCATAAACGGCAAGAGGGGAGTTGTACTGCTTGGCAAGACTCGCCATTTTTTCAAAATTCTCCCTGGTAGCACAGTAAATTAAGGGTCTTTTATTACCGATAACTTTTAGAGCAGGTTCCATAACAGACGGGTCCTCACAGATGAAAATAAGGGGATAAGTAGTTTTCTCTGCAATTTTCTTCACCAGATGAGTATACTCCCCAGCACTAGTTGAATTGTGTTGCAAAGCTATAAGATCTATCCCTATTTCCTCTCCTACTCTGGTGAACTTAAGCTGATTTATAGAACTTATTTCTTTATCCAGCTCATCATCTGTTATGGTATCTTCAACTAAAATAGCCACTCCTGTTGGATGGTAAAATTTTTCCTTATGCCGAAAAAGCACTGTCTCCTGCCCTATTTCTAATTTATTCCCGTCACTACCAACTGAGACAAGCTTCATTGGTGGCGCCGAAGCCTCGGCAAGTTGAGCTTTTGCCTCTTCGCTCAGATGGGGACATTTATCTATAGAGAGTTTCTTTGCTGCTACTTGCATGGCAAAAGCCATACAGGTAGGAAAATTACAATCTCCACAGTTGGTTCTAGGTAAAAGCTTATAAATCTGAAGTCCAGTTAAAGCCATTTATTTCCTCCTTATTTTCGTATATCGTATATCGTATGTCGGGTTGCGCAATACACATCACACACGACGCATCACGATATTAAATCATAGGTGACATAGATAAAGCCGGATGATTTTTCTGTTGTAAAACCCCTAGAAGCTCTTCTGAAGTGGTAGCATCCTTTTCTGTAACTATTTTTTCTATAAGCTCAGGCTCTCCGAGCTCTTCTAATCTTTTCTCTAATCTCTCTCTTATCTCCTCCCTGAGTTCAGCAGGCATCCAAACCAGCCTCTTTGTACCACCATCAGCAGAAATGAACTTTTTACTGGTAATATAAATCTTACCAATCCCTATAATTCCAGGAGTCTGTATTCCTCCTCCTACCTGACCGGCCATAGTACTGAAGGTCATTCCTATGGGGGTCATTCCAGTAAACTCCCTGTTAACAATCATAACCCCATTGGTCTCCGGTAAAACTGCTACAATGCACTCAAAACAACCACAGCTCGTCATTGGGTCCTCAAGCATAGAATAGGCGCTGAACCTCTCCAGATTACCGTGGGATTTTACCTTGAGATACTCATTCACTCCTTCCCATTGGCCCTTAACCGGATCTAAACACTTACCCTTCTTCACTGGTTCATTAGGCCCGTGAGGATTTAACTGATGCGATGCTTTACAATCTAACCAGGTATAGGCACCACAAAGACCCAATCTTTCAGGAGTTACAATGCATACATGGTCCGGTGCATAAGACTGACATAAAATGCAGCTATAGTAGGTATCAACATCCTCATCGGTCATTCCACCTATTCGCTCATCCCTTTCATAATAAATCTTTTTAGCCTCTTCCAGAGGTTCCTTCATTTTCTCCTCATCAGTAATAAGGGTAACCTGAACCTTATCCACAATTTTTGAATACTCGTCTTTGATTTTAGCTATTAATAGGTCACCAAAATGTTTTATCCTGAATCCTTTCTGGTAAGCTTCTTTGCTTATTCTTATCCAGGCAATAGCCCTCTGGCCCATATGAAATAAACCATTGACACAGGAGACAAATTCATGAATTCTTCGCTCAATAACAGTCTCAAAATCCTCGCTGAAATTTCTTCCGGCAACATTTACCAATATCCCCAAATTCATATTTCCACCTTCTTCAACTGAGTCAACATCAGGGCCAATTAACTCAATTCTACCATCTTCTATCTCATCCATTGGTTTTCCTCTTAAAAATTCGAAGGCTATGCTGCGCTTCCCACCAAACTCAACCTGAAACTGTCCTTTTCTAACCCTCTCTCCTTCAAATCCTGCTCCATAGGGAAGAGGAATAGGGACCTCGGTTACTTTTATCTCAAGTCCTCTTACTTCAATAGCTTTGCTAACTATTTTATCCAGGGGAATACCGGAAACAACATGTTCATAGGTGCAAATTCCTGTAGGCAAAATCTGAGGTATATCAACGTCGGACAAGATAGGAAAACCAAAATTGATTGCTCCAGCAGCCGCCGCATATTTTTCATCTGTAATAAGTTGTCCACTACCATTTACCTCAGGATCAACTCCCAGAGCAAGAACAAAAGCATGAACCCTTTCCTTATTATAAAGCAGGAGTTTTCTTGCAGCATCAAGGTCTCCTGGTTTCATTCCTCCAAAGGTGAGGGCAGCTCTCACGGCAAAATTTAAAGCATGGATAGCGGCTGATGTATCCTTGCCGTAGGGAACAAGAAAACTATCCCAGTTCATTTCGATTCCTTCCTCAGCCAGTTGTTCAGCCATACTCTTCCCATTAGAGCTTGAAGCCATAAAAACTAAAATACTCTTCTCCTGAAGAGATCTGGCAAGTTTAACTGCCTGCTCATTTGTGGGAAGAGCTCCCACACAGGCGGCAAAACCAGGCATTCTTCCATCAACCAATTTGATTCCCTGCATCCGCAGGGTAGCATCATCGGTAAAGCCAAGCCAGATACCCTTAGGTTCATCCTCAGTGAGATACTTCAATACCTCAATAATTTCAGTAGCAATTAAGGTAGCAATTCCCGCATCAAGTGTATTTCCTAAATAGGGAAGCCAAAGTTTCTTCCTGACAAGTGGAGAAAGAAGAGACTTTGCCTGTTCTAAAGCTCTCTTTGCATCGGATAAAGTTTTCACTTCTATCCCAGTAAGAGTTAAAATTACAGGTAAATAATAAGCAGTATTAGGAAAACCTACCTCCTGTTTTTCTCCTTTCTCCTCAATTAACCTATTTAATTTTTCATTGGCTTCTTTTACATATTTATGCGCTCCACGTATTGCCGCTGAAGCAATTAT
>CAZQMG010000080.1:0-1365 GCA_964594375.1 uncultured Clostridia bacterium
CCTCCCAGAAGAGTGGTATTGGCAGCATTGACTATTGCCTCTGTCTCTTGTTCAGTTATATCTCCTTCAATTAAGGTAATCTCGGTTCTATTTACCTTTGTCTGCATCATCTAGCTCCAATCTTTCAGATATTGTTTTTTCAAAGCCCCTCTGGGTAGGCCTATAATATTTTCTATTCTCCAATTCTTCCGGTAAAAACGTCTGCTCTACTTTAGCTTGAGGAAAGCTATGAGGATACTTATAATTCTTGCCATAACCCAGTTCTTTCATCAAAGGAGTAACTGGATTCCGAAGATGCAAAGGCACCGGTAAATTTAATGTCTTTTTTACATCTTCTTTGGCTGTTAGAAGACCTGCGTAAGAAGCGTTAGATTTAGGAGCAGAGGCAAGGTAAGTAGCTGCTTGAGCTAGATTAATTTGAGCCTCGGGTAGGCCTACAAACTCTACTGCCTGGGCAGCAGCGGTAGCTATCGATAAAGCCTGAGGATCAGCATTTCCCACATCCTCTGAGGCAAAAATAACCATTCTTCTGGCAATGAAACGGGGATCTTCACTGGCTTCAATCATCCTGGCAAGCCAGTACAGAGCTGCATCTGGATCAGACCCCCGCATAGACTTAATAAAGGCAGAAATAACATTATAGTGTTCCTCACCTGCTTTATCGTACAAAAGGGCTCTACTCTGCAGAACTTCCCTGGCTGTTTTAATATCAATATGACGTATGCCTTTGTCATTTGGCCTACTGGTTTCAGTAGCTATCTCTAGAGCATTTATAACTACCCTGGCATCCCCATTGGAACTATCAATAATCAAATGCAAAGCTTCCGAGTCGAGCTCTATCTTATATCGACCCAATCCCCTTTCTTTATTCTTTATTGCCCGAGTTAAAATCTTCTTGATTTCGTCGGAAGTTAACCTTTTTAAAACAAAAATTTTCACTCGCGAAAGAAGTGGCCCGATAACTTCAAAGGAAGGGTTCTCAGTGGTAGCACCAATCAAAACAATAGTCCCGTTCTCAACATGAGGCAGAAAGGCATCCTGTTGGGCCTTATTAAACCTATGGATTTCATCGATAAAAAGAATGGTCTTCTGATTATAGACTTTTAGCCTGACTCTTGCTTCTTTTACTACTTTCCTGACCTCGGCTACCCCAGAGGTAACAGCAGAGAACTGAACAAAGTGTGAACGGACAAGATGAGCAACAATACGAGCCAAAGTTGTCTTTCCTGAGCCAGGAGGTCCCCAGAAAATCATAGAAACAAGTTTATCTTCCTCCAGCATCTTTCGTAATATTTTACCCTTTCCTATGATATGCTCCTGCCCTACAAACTCATCCAATGTTTCTGGTCGAATTCGATCAGCCAG
>CAZQMG010000080.1:1465-7465 GCA_964594375.1 uncultured Clostridia bacterium
AGGAATTTCAAAAAGCTCTGCAAAATGCAAAAAAGTTCTTCCTTAACTTAGAAGCTTGGAGATTTATACGGCTACCGAAGGACATTCTTTAGAAGAGAGCGTATAGCGTTTAGCGGATAGCGTATAGTGAAAAAACAAAACAACTATAACAAAATAATACTCTCCTCTCCCTACCGGGGAGAGGATTAAGGTGAGGGAGTGTGAACCACAAACAAGATGGTGAATTATCTTTTTTAGCTTTAGGCTTTTTGTCTTAATGATTTATCCTATACGCTAAACACTACCCGCTATACGCTAGAAAGAAATTGTCCTGAGGTATTCCTTGATAATCATTCTATTTTCTGCTAGAATATAATATATCTTAATTTCTTCCCTGTCTTATTAACGAATCAACTAGTTATAAGTATTAGAAAATAAAATAGTAGAAAGAAAAGGGGGTTAGAAATGATTTTAAAATCAGGAGAGGAAAAAAGAAGAGAGGATAAAGCTATAGTTGAGGAATTTAAGGGGGATAAGGGCTCTGAGGAATCTTTGCAGGGAGAAGGAAACGTTTTTTTAACCACTCAAAGACTGGTCTTGGAAAAGGAAGCGGAGGGCAAAACAGTTACCGTATTTGAGTTTCCCTTGAAAGCAGTTGACGAGGTCAGGGTAAAGGGATTTATAGGCAAAGTTCTATTACTAAAAGTTGTCCTTAAAAAAATAAACTCAGCTATCAAGGGAATAAACTTTTCTGGCAAAAAAGGATTTGCTAATCTGAAGATTAAGGTAAATGACCCAAAGGGATATGCTGATGAAATAAGTTTTAGAAGCAGAAAAACATAAAACAAGACAAAGAGGAAAAGGAATGGGCATCTGAATGGTTAGGGAAATAACAATTGCACCAGATTTTAGGCCAGGATTCGTTGAAGTAGGAGGTAAAATTCCTAAATTCCAATATCAAAAATCCTTAAAGCAAGAATTAAAGGAGGGAAATCTCACTCAAGAGATGTGTCTGGACTTTCTTAAATGTATGTTATTAATTAGAAATTTAGAGGAAATGATCCGGGAACTTAATGAAAATAAAGGTAGATACGGACCCGTTAAATATCTATACAGTGGAGCCTCACATATCTCTATCGGTCAGGAGGCTATTCCTACTGGCGCTATAGCTGCCATTTCAGCAAGTGATTATATTACCAGTAGCCACCGAGGACATGGAGACGGTCTGGCTAAAGGTTATTTCGCTCTCAAAGAAATGAGAGATACTGACTTAGCTAAACTCATTAAAAGTAAAGAGAAAATCAGCCGCTATTTGGAAATCTCTGCAAATAATAAAAACCATGAGGAATTATTAGAAGGGGCACTAAGAGTATATCTTTACAGAATCATAGCTGAATTATTTGGCAAAGAGGAAGGCTGCTGCAAAGGAAGAGGCGGGGGAATGCACATAGCTGACTTTAGTAAGGGCCACCTGGGAGCAAATGCTATTGTGGGAGGAAGTCTGGCTATGGCTGTGGGAGCTGCTATCGCTTCAAGGAACCTTCAGGATAAAAAAGTAGTAATATGCTTAGCTGGAGATGGTGCTTTCAATAATGGCATTGCTCACGAGGCGATGAATATGGCTACTATGGCTCAATTCACCAATGGTTTGATGAGCAAAGAATTCGGGGTTCCTGCTATCTTTGCCATTATTAACAACCAGTACGGAATGACAGGGCAGCAACGAGGTGAAGTAACAGGAATAGATTTTCTTGCTGAAAGAGGATTCGGTTATAATAAAGAAGGAATGTACGCCGAAATCGTTAATGGTATGGATGTATTAGCTGTTATGGATGCAACCAAAAGAGCCGTAAAGCGGGCAAGGGATGGTAAGGGACCTATGCTTTTGGAATTTTGGTGCTCTCGCTATAAGGGACATTCATTGAGCGACCGACTGGATAAAAAGGAAGATGAAACCTATCGCACTATGAAGGAGTTAGAGGCCTGGCAAAAGATAGACCCTGTGCGAACTTTTTCGCATAAACTAATAAAAGAAGCGATTATCAGTGAAAAAGACTTTGCCCATTTAGAAAAGCAGTCCAGACAGAGAAATGAAGATATGGCTTTAAAGGCAATGGACTCTCCCAGTCCTGACCCAAAAAATATCTACTTTGGTCTATTTAGTAATACTAACTCAAATGAGGTTCCTCCTCAATTTAGAAATGCTCCTATTCTTAAAAAACCAGAGTTCTTGGAGCGAGACCCCGATATGGAAATTACCTATAGAGAAGCGATTAATGAGGCACTATTTGAGGAAATGAGACGGGACAAAAGAGTTCTTCTGTGGGGAGAAGACATCGCTGATTATGGGGGAGCTTTTAAGGCTACCAGAGGATTAATGGAAATAATGGGAAGAGAGCGAGTTTTTAATACGGCTATTTCCGAATCAGCTATTATTGGTGCTGGCATGGGAGCAGCTTTAAGGGGAATGAGACCCGTAGTAGAAATTATGTACATTGATTTCATCTTGCAGGCTATGGACCAATTGGCAAATCAGGCAGCAAAATGGAAATATATGTCCGGCGGTCAACCAACTATACCCTTGACAATAAGAACAACTATCGGCGGTGGAAAAGGATATGCCGGACAACATGCTCAAAGTCTGGAGGCGATATTAGCACATTTTCCGGGATTAAAAATTGCTCTACCCTCTAATGCCTACGATGCAAAAGGAATGCTCAAAGCAGCCATTAGAGATGATAATCCGGTAATAGTTATTGAACATCAGAATCTTTATAGGCATCCTTTTGGCAAAAGTATGGTGGCCAAAGAAGAATATGTAGTTCCTTTAGGAAAGGCAAAAATTAGGCGCCAATTAGACGAATCCAAAACTGGCGTAACGGTAATTTCCTGGTCCTATATGGTCTCCCTGGCGCTACAAGCAGCCGAACAATTAAGTAAGGAAGGTATCGAAACCGAGGTAATTGACCTTCGTACTCTTTATCCCCTTGACATTGAGACCCTGGTCAAATCTGTGCAAAAAACAGGAAAAGCGGTAATAGTCCACCAGGCTGTCCGTTTTATGGGCTTTGGAGCAGAAGTAGCCGCTCAATTACAAGAAAAAGCATTTGACTATCTGGATAGCCCTGTACTTAGAGTAGCTGCTCCTGATGTTCCCCCTCCAGCAGCTCCTGTGTTAGAGAAGGCATTTATGCCCGGGGAGGAAGAAATTATGGGGGCAGTGAAAAAATTGACATAGTCATCCATGCGTAAAAAAAGAGTATCCGAATCCAGGGTAAAACTTACTGAGATTGTTTTCCCGGAAGACACTAATCCCTACGGAAGTCTTTTTGGCGGACGGCTGGTCTCACTTATGGATAAAGCAGCTTTTCTTTGCGCCACCAGACATGCCCGAAAAAATTGTGTAACTGCCAGTATGGATAGGTTAGATTTCCTTGCTCCCATAGGCAAGGGGTATATCGTAGAGATAGAAGCTCATATTAATTATGTTGCCCGTAGCTCCATGGAAATTGAACTGAATGTCTCTGCTGAAGATACGCTCAGCGGCAAGCACCTGAAAGCATGTTATGCCTATTTCACTCTGGTGGCTCTCGATTCAGCAGGAAAACCTTCTCCTGCCCCCCAACTTGAGCTTCAAGGGGAAGAAGAATACAACCGGTTTCAGGCAGGGAAGAACCGACACGAGGAACGCCTGAGAACAAGAATTCGCTAGTAGCATCGAATCGGAACAAAACCCGCCTTGTAATTATAAGAAACACCTAAGGACACCCTCTCTCCCCACCGGGGAGAGGATTAAGGTGAGGGGACACAAGTAACGAATTCCAAGACTATTTCAAGATTTCTGCCATTAAGTCAAAATCTATCCCGCCCAGATATTCATAGAGAATCTCTTTATCTGATATGTCCCAACCTTCTATTATGACTAGCGTTTCATCATCAGGAGTGAGAGATAATTTTCCTGTCTTGTCCTCAGAGGAAAATTCCTCCACAATTGTTATTCTCTCACCAGCAATTCTCTTTTTTTCCAATTTGGTATTGGGCTGAGCAGCTGCCAGAGCTGGATTCTTCAAGAACACCGCTATTTGTTGCAGGAGCATAGATTGAGCTCCTATAGAGATTTCTATGGTTTCATCTGAGTTTTCTTTGTAGTATTTTCTGGTTACACCAAGACCTTGGCCCAATCCAAAAAACCCAAAGGCTCCTGCCTCACTCTCTTGTTCCTCCATTGTCCAGCCAGATAATGGGTCAGGAAGAGCATTCCTTAATTCATCTACCTGCAGCGATTGAATCTGAGCAATAGCAAAATTAAGCTCCTCTATTGCTTCCGAATAGTCCCCATCTTCGTATGCTTCCTTAGCATAGTCTATCCCCTCCAAGACTTCATCGGCGCAAGCCGATACCACCAAAGCCAAAGCCAATATCACTACCACTCCTACTCCTACTAATTTTTTCATCCTGCTACCTCCTCCTTATATCTTCTGTATTCTCAGTCTTCTAACCACTACAATAACTTTTTCTCATTCTATCTAAAATATAAAAAACCGTCAATTCTTGCTTTAAGAAGAATCTGTTTCAGAAAAAATGGGCTTTTTCTGCTAATTCATAGCCGCTTTTTGCCCCTCTAGATAAAGCTATTTCTAAATAGGCTGCCTGAGAATTGTAATAAGGAGGTCCCTTTCGGGAAAATAGAGTGAGTATTCTACCTGCCTGTCCCACAGAAACCCCTTCACAGGGCTGATGACTTCTAATGAGGGTCCTCACTCCTAGTTTAGTAAGTATATCCATAGTCAGCTTCTCTCCGAAAATTCTGCCTGCACCCCTGGGAGAAGGATAATCCTCCTTCCTCTCTCCCGGATCGTTCCACAATATCTCCTTTAAATAGTCTGTCCTGGGATGGGTCTGATGAGCATAGGCTATTTCATCTACTGAATTAATGCCCTGAGGTAAGCCGCCGTGCAGCATTAGATATTTTCCCTCCACAATCACGCTGTGATGCAGTCTATCAAAAAGCTCTTGCAGGTGGGCATAAACTTCTTTTCCTTTATCTCCGTATTTTCTTACCAAAAAAAAAGGAAGATCATGAGGATGAACCTTTAAATCTCTAGGCCCCTCATGATTACCTCTCAACAGAATAATTTTCTTCCTAAAGAGGTTTTTAAGCTTCAAAATAAGGCAGTAGACTTCGATGGATTCTTCCCCTCTATCTCCATAATCTCCCAGGAAAACTAGATAAGGCGAATTTTCATTCTTTTCTTCCATATAACCACTCCTGGCAAGAATGTAAGTTAGGCTTTTCATGTCTCCGTGCAAGTCTCCTACCAGCAAAGCTTTACCTTTCAGAGGAAGATAGACCAAACCACCTCTGATTACCTGCTCACCAGTTTTTCCTTCTTCTCTCTCTTTTTCCAAAATCACATTAACTTCCTCAATAAGAGTAGAAAAATCATCTGCATTAAGAAAAGAGGCCTTTTCAATCAATTCCTTCATTCTCATATCAGGAATGATACGTCTCTGTGGCGAAAAGTCAAGAAACGCCAAAAGACGATTCCTCCCTGTAATCATTTTTGGTTAATTGGTTAAATGGTTAATTCCCCTCACCCTATCCCTCTCCCCACAGGAGAGAGGGCACTACTCACTACTCGCCAATTAACCACTCACCATTCACCATTCACTACTTTTGGGGAATGTCCTTCGGCAGCGATGTGATAGAAGAAGTGCCGAAGGACAATTTCCAGGGATACTTGACTTTTTTTTGCTATGTGTTACTATTCTTATAATAGTAATACCTCCAGATATAATTAAAAAATGCCGCAGAATGGGGGTGAGTCTAATGGAAGAAATAATGAGATTTGGGGTCTCCATGGAGAAAAATCTTTTAACGAGCTTTGATGAATTGATCTCCAGGAAAGGATACACTAATAGGTCTGAGGCGTTCAGAGACCTCGTCAGAGAGCATCTAGTGGAAGAAGAGTGGAGGACAGAGAAGAAAGAGATGATAGGGACAATCACCATTGTTTATAA
>CAZQMG010000081.1:0-2483 GCA_964594375.1 uncultured Clostridia bacterium
AGATACGAGCAACGAGCAACTAGCAACGAAATACAGCGACGGAAGAAATTGTCCTTCGGTATTTCTTGCAGTAATTAGTAATCAGTACTTATGATATTTATATATTTTCCTTCTCGTTGGAATGGCTTGAAACTTGTGCCTCCTCCTTCATAGAACTTAATGAAGAATTCCACGAATTGCAGACGACAGGTGTGAATAAATCCAGAAAGACAGTTTATGAGAATATTTCCCAGGTGTCCTACTATGAGGATAATAACCATAAGTACAGGACCTATAAAGGGAGTCTCCCCCAGTATTACTGCGATAGTATTGACAACGCTAGCAATTACGGCGGTGGCTAAGCCAAGAGCCAGAAGACGTGAATAGGAGAGGATATCAGCAAAGACCTGGACTATCCCGTATAGCTCGTAGCCTCCCTTAGCAAACCTGGTAAAGAGATTTTTGCTTTTTCTTCCTACGAAAAAGAATAGAGCTAACATTCCCCAGAGAAACATGACTACTCCTATTTTGGAGTATCCAGGTAGAGTATTCCATATTTTCATGATATTTTCTGGCGAGAAAGAGATGCTTACGTCTGTTCCGGAGAGTCCTTCTCCGCTAGTTCCCGATTGAATACCCCCCAAGAACATATTGGTGACAAGAGGTGATAAGATAAGGAGTAATCCTATGATAATTACAATCCAGGAAAAATGGTCTAAAATAGCAGAGGTTATCTCTTTCCTTTTTAATTTGTCCCATACTTCCAGAGCTATTCCTACTAGAATATGGATAACTCCCAAACCCAGACAGATAAGCAGAAATACCATAGGTTGTTGCATCGGGTTCAATAAGGTCAGTTTTTCTAGAAAAGCTAAAGAGGGTGGAAGTTGAGATAATTCAATTCCAAATATACCTCCAGTTATTATTCCTATTGCAAAGGTGATGAGCCCTGTTATAAATAACATAAGAAAGAGTTTTTTACCCCCTTCTCCTATTTTAAATTTTTTGAGACCAATATAGGCCAATAAAGACAAGGTAATTCCGTAGCCAGCGTCTGTCAGACAAATAGCTAGAAATAAGGCGAAAAAGGGAGCCAGGAAAGGAGTGGGGTCTATTTCAAAATAGTGGGGTATGCCATAGAGTTCGACTACCAGTTCAAATGGTTTGAAAAAAGAACGATTGGATAGAGCTATAGGAATTTTGTTTTTTTCTTTTCTGTGCGGTACTCGCGCTACTATCTTCAGGGCAGGAAGGCTCTTTAACCCCTCTTTCAATTTGTCAATATCTATTTTTTTTATCCAGCCCCCTATAGAAAAAGTGTAAGGGGTAAATCGGCTCTTGATAGACACTTTTCTTTCTCTCAGAAGATGATAAAGATAGTCATAAACAGACATAAGTTTAGTTTTTTCTTGAGAAATCTTCCCTAGTTCTTTTTCGATTTCATTCAATCGTTCCATTGTTTGCTTGGCTTTATTCTCAATATCTTTCAGTTCTTCTTTGGGAGAAGCTTCAAGTTGGACCTTTGCCGCTTTTAGCTTTTGCAGGATAGAATCTATCTTAAGATAATATTCTTTAAAGAAAATAAGTAGAAAATAAGCAATTCCTTCTTCTTCTCTAATAATATCTAAATAACAGGTTTCTTTTTGTTTTTCTAATTCTTCTTGTAGGGCAATTTTGTTTTCTCTAGGGATTGTACCCAGTTGATAGGAAAGATATTTATCTTTTTGCAATTTCTCTAAGGGAAAAGTCACTTCCTTCCATGATTGGAGGAGACGTTCACGTCCTTGAAGGACATCCTTTTGTTTTTTTAAATTCTCTAGCTCATCCTTCATCTCCTCACATCTACCATGTACTTCTTGCCAGTTAAAATGTTTAGTCCAATTGAAGAATATATCTTTTTTTACCGGTGTTTTGACAGGGAAAAGTCCCAACCCCATTTTTTTTTCATCGAATTGAGCCAAATATTCAATGGTCCAGTTAAGCTTAGAAAGGTTATCTTCTAGCTCTTCTGTGGAAAATTCTCTCTTTTTGAAGTGGGAATTAATTTCTTCTTGCTCGAGCTCTTCAGGTTGAAATAAAGCTAATTCTCCCAGTTTTTTCACCAGCGGTTCACGCAGACTTTCCTCTCCAATGATGTATACTTTCCTCATTTCTGATAAAGCCATCTGACTTTTTCCTCAGGACTGTTTTGCCTTTTCCAGGATAAATTCCACTGCCCTTGCTAAATTTTTTTTACTTTCTTCTTCAATCTTCTCTTTTTTTCTTTGAAACCCTTCTTTGATTTCTCTTATTTCTCTAGCTGTCTGAATAGATAATTCTTTTTTTAGTTCTTCTCCTTCTTTTTCTCCTTCTTGTTTAGCTTTAGCTAGAATCTTTCCTTTTCTTTCTCCTGCCTCTTCTATTATTTTTTTCCCTCTTTCCTTTTCTTTCTCTAAGGTTTTTTCTGCCTCCCTTTCCACTTCTTCGATTTTTCTAAAGACCTCCTGGGGCATTCTTATCTCCTA
>CAZQMG010000081.1:2583-7424 GCA_964594375.1 uncultured Clostridia bacterium
GCATTTATAAGCATTTTGGCGCAGGTTACACAGGGTTGGTGCGTACAGTAGAGGATGGCTCCTTTGATACTTATTCCATATAGAGCAGCTTGAATTATAGCGTTTTGTTCGGCATGAAGACCACGGCATATTTCTTGCCTTTCTCCGGACGGGATTTTTAATTTATCTCGCAGACATCCTGTTTCAGCACAGTGGGCTAATTTTCGAGGAGCACCGTTATAGCCTGTAGAGAGAATTCTTTTGTCTTTGACTAAGATAGCTCCTACTTTACGTCTCAGGCAAGTAGAGCGAGTCGCTACCAGTTGAGTAATTTGAATCAGGTATTCGTCCCAGGAAGGACGAGCTTCTTTTAATTTTTTGATAGTTTCCATATTAAGCCTCGTATACTTTCTTTAATTTCCTGGGCACATTCCTGATAATTCTGCGGGGAACCTCCTATGGGATCGTCAATATCTTCTTCTATCCCCAGCGCAAAATGTTTAAGTAAGAATACCTTACCTTCAGCAGATGGTGAGGTATGGAGGATTTGTTTTCTATGCTCTTGTTCCATTACCAGAATTAAGTCAGCCTCTTCTACCGTTTTTGTGGTTAAAGGAGTGCTTCGATGCAAACTGATATCTATGCCTCTCTTTTTCATCATTTTTATACTTAAAGGAGCTGCTTTAAACCCAGGTAAAGCAACTGTTCCTGCTGAATGTATTTTCATCTTTTCTCTTATTCTCCCTTGCCAAAGTCTCTTGGCAAGGCCTTCTGCCATAGGGCTGCGACAGGTATTACCTGTGCAAACAAATAAAATATTACTTTCTTTTTTCCATGTTTGCTCTATTTCTTCTGAGGAAAGCCAACCTTCTCTGAGCAGACGAGGAGGCAGGTAAGTGACATCTACTATACTTGATTCCTTACCAATGAGAGTTTCTCCTCCCTCAAGAATTAGATCTATATTTTTAGCCAGGGTTTTGCTTAATTGCTGTGGCCTAGAAGGAGAGAGAGCACCGGAGAGGTTGGCGCTGGTGGTAGCCAAAAGAAATCCCCCTTTTTTGGTTATGTTGTTAGGGACAGGATGGTCGGGGAATCTCATTCCAATCTTTCCCTCTTTGCTCACCAGGTTGGCAGGAGAGGCTTTATTTGCTTTAAAGAGGAGAGTCAAGGGTCCGGGCCAGAATTTATTTATTAGTTTTTGAGCAGAGAGAAAAACCACCTCCGCAAAGGAGATAAAGTCTTCTTTCCTTCCTAAGAATAGTACGAATGGTTTATCCTTAGCTCTTTTCTTGATTTCATATAGTTTGTCAATAGCTATTGTATCCTCAGCGTTAACACCTAGCCCATAAACTGTATCGGTGGGAAAAGCTACTATTTTACCATTCCTAAGTAAGGATACTGCTTTTCCGATTTTTTCTTTTTCTGGTCGAGCAGGGTCTATCTTAATTTTTTCCATCCTCTTATTCTGTATATAGTATGTCATCTAGCGTTCAGCGTAGTATAAATCATCAAAGCGAAAAACTTAGAGCTAAAAACGAAAAACTATAATTCAAAATTCAAAACTTATTCTTCCTTTCTTTGAATTTGATTTTGAATTTTACGCTATGGTTTTGCATTTTTCGCTTTACGCTATACGCTGTTTCCTGAATACTATGTCCTTATCTGCCCATCCCCCCATATAATAAATTTAGTACTGGTTAACTCATTTACCCCCATAGGGCCACGGGCATGTAGCTTCTGGGTACTGATACCTATCTCTGCTCCTAACCCAAATTCTGCTCCGTCGGTAAATCTGGTTGAGGCATTAACATAAACAGCTGCTGAGTCTATCTTTTGCAGAAATTGCCTCGATTTTGCGTAGTTATTGGTGACGATAGCGTCAGAAAGATGAGAGCCATAATTATTGATATGGTTGATAGCCTCCTCGATTCCTTCTACTACCTTAATAGAGAGGATAAGGTCCAAATATTCAGTTTGCCAATCCTCTTCAGAAGCTCTTTTAATTCCTCTTATAATTTGACAGGTTTTTTCATCTCCCCGAATCTCTACTGCTGCTTCTTGTAATCTTCTAATCATTCCAGGAAGAAATTCGGCAGCAATTTTCTCATTTATCAAAAGTGTTTCCATGGAATTACAGACTCCTGGTCGCTGCACTTTAGCATTAAAGGAGATTTCCTCAGCCATTTTTAAATCTGCCTCTTGGTCTACATAGATATGACAGATACCTTTATAGTGCTTAATTACAGGAATAGTAGAATTTTCCATAACTACCCGAATCAGTTCTTCTCCTCCCCGGGGGATAATTACATCAATATAGGCATTTAACTTTAATATTTCTGTTACTGCCCTTCTATCAGTGGTTTTTATCAGTTGAATAGATCCTGAAGGTAATCCTTCCTCTTGGCCAGCTTTATTCAAGAGGTCAGCTAAAATGATATTAGAGTAGATGGCTTCCGAGCCTCCCCGTAGGATAGTAGCATTGCCTGCTTTCAGGCAGAGCGCTGCTGCATCTATAGTGACATTGGGCCGTGCCTCATAAACAATACCAATTACTCCCAGAGGTACAACCATTTTACCAATTTGAAGTCCATTTGGTCTCTTTCGTATGTTTTCTATTTTTCCTATTGGGTCTTCTATGTTGACTATCTCTTCTAGACTTTTTGACATTTGTCTAATCCGCTTCTCATCTAAGGTTAATCTATCTATGAGAGCCTTTGACAATTCTTTTTTCTTAGCCAGATTAACATCTTTTTTATTTTCTTCTATTATCCTTTCCCTGTTTTTTTCTATGCTTTCAGCCATTCTCAGTAAAGCTTTGTTTTTTGTGCTAGAGGATAAATTAGCTAGTTCCTGGCTGGCCATTTTGGCTTGCCGGGCTATCTTCAAAATATCTTCTCTAATGTTCATTTCTTTCCTTTCTTCGCTCTTAATCAATTGTTAAGTTGGCTTTATTTTATTCTACCCACGGGTAAAAGTCAAGCCAGATTCCAGGGGTATTGGAAGTGGATCAACATCTTGACGCATTATGCCTTTTTGATATAATTAACTATATCAAAAAAAAGGGGAAAAATATGCGAACTACAATCGAAATTGATGATAATTTGCTTAAGAAGGTTATGGAGAGAGCTCACTGCAAAACAAAAAAGGGGGCTATTGTGACTGCTCTTACTGAATACCTTAAAATGAAGAGAAGGAAAGAGCTTATAGAGATGATTGGGAATTATGAAAACTTCGATCTCACATTGAAAGACCTGGAGGAGATGCGAAGTGAAGAATAAAGGAGTTCTGGTTGATACATCTGCCTGGATTGTGAGTTTCAAGAAGAAAGGCAATGATGAACTTAAGAAACTTTTAAAACATTCCCTGCAGGAAGGGACAGTAGCAACTAACGAGCTGATTGTTTTAGAACTTCTTCAGGGATGTAAAAGCAGGAAAGAGTTTCAAAATCTTAAGATGAGACTGGAAAGTTTGGACAGAGTAGAAATTACCAAAGGAACGTGGGAAAGAACTTTTAGTCTTGGATTTTCTCTGAGAAGAAAGGGAATTATCGTTCCTACGGTGGATCTTGTTATAGCTTGCGTGGCTATAGAAAGTGATTGCTTTCTTCTGCATCATGATAAACACTTTACAATAATGAGAAGCTATTCAGCTCTCCGGGCCATAGATTTTTTGGAAAAAAAAGAGAATTCCTAATTTGCATTTCTTTTCTAAATATGATATACTCTTTTTGCCATATCTCTTTTCATGGGTTTTGCGGAAGTCTCAGGGAAATTGATTAACAATAGCCAGTTCTCTGAGTAATAGCCCAAACCTTATAATAAGCAATTTCCATAGTGGCCCAGATATACTATTGTAATAATTTTTGAGAGACTATCTTTGACAGGATGACCTAGGGGACGGATTTCAGTAAAATACTTACTATAAGGTGACACAGCCAAGGAGGTGAGGTTGTTTACAGACGAAAATATGATGCAAAGGAGGAAAAACTGTGGCTTATGAAGAAGGAGAAGCTAAATTTCCTATGCCAATACCTAAGAAGTGGATTGTGCGGGGAATAGTGGGAATTATTCTTATAGTTGTTCTGGTCGCTACTTTTTACTCGATTGGACCCGAGCAGGTAGGAGTAATTAAAAGGTGGGGTAGATATGTAAGGACTACCGAACCAGGGTTGCATGCTAAACTACCTTTCGTGGAATCAGTTACTAAGGTGAGGGTAAAGTATATCTTCAAGGAGGAGTTTGGTTTTAGGACTCTGCGAGCCGGGATAGAAACTATATATGCACCGGGGCGATTTGACAGTGAGTCTTTGATGTTAACTGGGGACTTGAATGTAGCTGTGGTGGAGTGGATTGTTCAGTATAAAGTTAGGGACCCTATCAATTTTCTCTTTGAACTGAGAGATGTTGAGGAAACAATCAGGGATATTTCTGAATCAGCTATGCGGCAGATAGTAGGAGACAGGAGTGTAGATGAGGTCCTGACAGTGGGGCGAATAGAGGTAGCACTTGAGATGCAAGAAAAACTTCAGCAAATTCTGGATACTTACGGGGTAGGAATTCAGATAACTACGGCAAAGTTAAAAGATGTCAACCCACCTGATCCGGTAAAAAACTCCTTTAATGAGGTTAATGTAGCCAAACAGGATAGAGAGACGACAATTAATCAAGCCTGGGAAGCTTATAATAATGTTATCCCCAAGGCAAAAGGAGAGGCCGAGAAGACTATTAGCGAGGCAGAAGGGTATGCAGTAAACAGAGTGAATAGAGCCGCCGGAGATGCTAATAAATTCTTAGCCGTGTGGCAGGAATATAGTAAGGCTAAGGATGTAACTAAAAGGAGGCTTTACCTGGAGACACTAGAGA
>CAZQMG010000082.1:0-7415 GCA_964594375.1 uncultured Clostridia bacterium
CCTGATGTTCTCTTGAGCAGCATTGCAGAAAATATAGTTCCCATACTTAAGACAAATGCCACCATAATATTGCTTGATCCGGCTGCCCCTTATGTAGGTGGTATTCCCACACGTAAGGATATTACTTACGTGGTAACTCATCCATGCCATCCTGCTCTCTTCAGAGAACAAAAGACTCTTGAGGCCAGAAGAGATTTTTTTGGTGGTATTGCAGCGGTTCAAGATATCGTAATTGCTTTGATAAAGGGTTCGGAGCAAGATTTTAACAAAGCACAGAAACTTTGCTGTGAAATGTTTGCCCCTGTTGATAACTGTTATAGAGTTACTCTTGAACAGATGGCCATACTTGAACCAGCTTTATCCGAGGTTATCGGGTGTGCAGCCGCATCTATCCTAAAAGAAGCGGTTGATGTTGCAGTTACCTGTGGAGTACCAAAAGAGGCCGCTAAATCGTTTATATTGGGACACATCAATATCTCGTTAGCTATTGTTTTTGGGGCCATCGAGGCGGATTTCTCTGATGCAGCGAAGGTTGCTGCCAGTTTAGGAAAAAACTGGGTTTTTAAATCCGATTGGAAGAAGGTGTTTAAGCCAGAAATGCTTCGGAAAGCAATAGACGTTATGTTGCACCCAGGAAAGGTTAATGTTCAATAATGTCTTTCTCAGTAAGAAAGTGAAAAGAGGTGAACTTAATGGCAGATTATCTGATGGGGATAGATTATGGTACCGGTGGAGCTAAAGCTTGTATAATTAACACTGAAGGAAAGGTTCTCGCCTATGCTTTTCGTGAATATCCGATAATTACCAAAAAGCCTGGCTGGTCAGAGCATGATCCTCATCTTTACTGGCAGATAGCAGGAGAGATTATTAAAGAATGTATTAATCAGGCTCAAATTGACCCTGGTGAAATTCGCGGCATTGGAACTTCCTCTGCTCTTCCCTCCATGGTGATGGTGGACAAGAATCATCAACCTATTCATTCTGCCTATAACCTTATGGATAGAAGAGCCACTGATGAAGTTAAGTGGCTGAAGAAAAACATTGACGAAGATAAGATTTTTGAGCTGACCGGTAATCGTCTGGATGATCATCCGCTGATAGTTAATCTAATGTGGGAAAAAAATAACCGTCTGGAGCTTTACCAGAAGATATCCAAAGCCTTGACCATCGATGGTTTTATCAGGTTAAAGCTTACGGGCAAGGCCACCGTCAACTACGGGGCAGGAGCTTTTTATGGAGTAGCCTGGGACATCAGGAATCATCGTTTTGATGAAAAAATGCTGGAGGCGGTAAATATTGACCCCGAACTTCTTCCTCTGGCTTATCCCTGTGAAGAAATTACCGGAGAGGTGACTCAAGAATCAGCAGAAGCCACTGGGCTTTATCCAGGAACACCGGTTTGTGCCGGAACGGTTGATTGCTGCGCTGGATGGGTGGGCGGAGGAGCTATTTATGAAGGTGATATCCACGTGAACCTGGGCAGCGTGGGAAATTTCGGCATAGTTCACAAAACCAGAAATTTTCTGAAATCCATGATTGCCTGTGCTCATACGATTGATTCTGGTCATACTTATGTCACTGTTCCCAGTACCATTACCGGGGGACAGCTTTTGCGCTACATGCGCGATAACTTCTCTCAATTTGAGGTAGAGATGGAAAAAGTCCTCAAGGTAAGCTCTTATGACCTTTTGAATCTGGAAGCAGAAAAGATAAACCCGGGAAGTGATGGGCTGGTGGTTCTTCCTTACTTTATGGGAGAAAGAACTCCCATTTGGGATGTAAACGCCCGGGGAGTAATCTTTGGCCTTTCTCTTTCTCATACTAAAGGCCACTTGGTGAGAGCAATGATGGAGTCAGTAGCCTATGCTCTTTACCACAATTTTGAGATTGTTCAGGAAGCTGACTGGAAGATGAATTATCCTATTGTATTTAACGAGGGCGGGGCGAGGAGTCAACTCTGGAGAAAAATCATAACCGATGTTTTCAATGTCCCCACCGTCTTTTTGAAGAATCGGACTGGTGCTCCCTATGGAGATGCAATACTTGCTGGGGTTTCTGCCGGGATTTTTAAAGATTTCTCAGTAGCCAGGCAGTGGTCAGAGTATATAGAACCGATGGAACCTTCACCGGAAAACCACCAAATTTATATGGATTATTACCGAATTTATCGAAGAATTTACCAGCATCTCAAAGATGACTTCAAAGAACTGGCACGAGTGAGAGAGAAGTAGATAACCCTGAGTGATGAGTCTAGGAAACTCTATCTTCTCTTCAAAGCCAAAGGAGGAATTGTGTGGCAATTCTGGGGAAGGGAATTCAAGAAAAAGTTTCTGGGAGATTTATTGAGAGGAGGTGTCTAAAATGAGTTCTACGTTTGGTTTAATTGTAGGTAATCGTGATTTTTTTCCTGACGAACTTGCTAGAGCGAGTCGAGAAGAGATGATGAGAGTTTTGCAGGAAGAGGGTTTTTCAGTCGTCTGTCCTTCTCCAGAAGAGACCCGTTTTGGGGTGGTAGAAACCTGGCAAGATGCTAAAAAGTGTGCTGCTTTATTTAAAGAAAATCAAGAGAAAATTGATGGAATCATTGTAAGTCTGCCTAACTTTGGCGATGAAAAGGCTGCCTCTGATACCATTCGCTTAAGCGGCCTTGAGGTGCCGGTCCTGGTGCATGCTTTTCCTGATGATCTGGATGCTCTGGACCTTCCTCATCGCCGGGACAGTTTCTGCGGGAAGATCTCAGTTTGCAACAATCTAACCCAGTACGGTATCCCTTTCTCACTTACCCGTTCTCATACCATAAACCCTCAGAATAGAGAGTTCAAGGAGGATCTTAGGTGGTTTGCTGGAGTATGCCGGCTAGTAAACGGGCTGAAGAATATCAAGCTGGGGGCTATTGGTGCAAGACCCAACGCTTTCAAGACTGTGCGATTTTCTGAAAAAATTCTGGAATCTTATGATATTTCCGTAGAAACCATTGACCTTTCTGACATTTTTGCCGGGATGAGTAAGATCTCAGATGAAGATAGTGCCCTGAAAACTAAAATTGAGAAGATAAAATCCTACTGTGATACGGAAGGAATCCCACCTGAGAAAATAAGTACCATTGCCCGTTTTGGAATAACAGTTGAGAGGTGGATAAAAGATAATGACTTAGTAGCCTCGGCTATTCAGTGCTGGACTTCTCTGGAGAACAATCTTGGCATTATGCCCTGCACGGTGATGAGTATGATGAGTGAGAAGCTCCTGCCCAGCGCCTGTGAGGTGGATATTACGGGAGTTCTGGCGATGTATGCTCTGCAGCTTGCCTCAGAGTCCCCTTCCGCTCTGACAGACTGGAACAATAACTATGGCAATGATCCTGATAAAGGGATTATCTTCCACTGTGGTAATTTTGCTAAGTCTATCTTTGATGAGAAGGTGAAGATGCACTATGGAGATGTTATCTCTAGCACTGTAGGCAAGCAAAATGCCTATGGGAGCCTGACCGGAAAAATTAAATCTGGAGCTTTAACATATGCCAGATTTACCACTGATGACCTTGATGGGTGTTTGAGAGCTTATGTAGGTGAAGGTGAGGTTACCGAGGATGAGCTTAATACCTTTGGGGCAAGAGGTGTGGTTCGTATTCCCCGAATGCAAGAGCTTCTCAAGTTTATCTGTAAAGATGGCTTTGAACACCACGTAGCTATAAATCTCTCCAGTGTCGCTAGCATATTCAATGAAGCAATCAGCAGCTACCTTGGAATTGAAACTTATTGGCACAGGCAATAAAGCTTCCTAAATGTGAGAGGAAATTGGAATTGATTATTCAAGGAGGGAATGTATGCACTTAGCCATTAATACCTTTGTATATGAGGTAGGGAAAGTTCCTATTGAAAGAACCTTAAAGAGTGCTAAGAAATTTGGATTTGAGTTCATTGATTTAGCTGCTTACCAGTCGGGAGATCCCACACAAATGAGTAAGAAGAAGAGCAAAGACCTAGTAAAAATGTTCAAGGACTTTGGATTTAAATCTTCACAACTGCTTCTTGTAAATACACAAAATATAGCTTCTTCAGATGCATCTTTAAGAAAACAGACCCTGGACTATATGAAAAAATGTGCAGATTTTCAACTAGAACTTGGCGGAAAACAGGTTCTCGTATGTTGGGGATGTGGAATATACGAGGATAGAATGGTCAAAGAGCAGGCCTGGATCAACTCCGTAAACACGATTCGAGAGTACGCCAGGTGGTGCTTGGACAAAAAAATCCTTATTGATCTGGAACTGGACCCCCATGTTTACTTTGTGGTAAATAGTTTAGAAAAGATGGCAAAAATGATTGAAGATGTAGAGGTGCCGAACGTCTTTCCAAATATTGACATTGGACATTTATGCATTACCAGAGAACCTCCTAAAAGCATAGAAAAAGTAAAAAGCAGAATCCTACACGTACACCTAAGTGAAACCGATACCTTCGAACATACCAACAGCATTATCGGCACTGGAAAAGTGGATTTTAGACCCTACATTGATAAATTGTTTGAGTTAGGGATTGAGGAAAACTGTAAAAAATACAATGAGGTGGCGGTAGCAGGGATTGAAATGGGGGAACCGGGTGGAGAAGTAGATGATCCTGACCGATGGGTCCAGGAGAGTCTCTCCTATATCAAAAGAGTTCTTCCAGAACTTATTTTGTAATTAATCCCGAATTAATTCAATAAGTTCATAGTATAGGAATTTCCTTTTTCCCCTCACCTCAATCCTCTCCCCATGGGGGAGAGGGAAGGGAGAGGGGGTAAGTTCTTTGATCTAAGAAATGGCGGTCTTGTCGATGCCAAAATCGAGGATGTGGGAATAGCTAAGGAGGTAGTAGTTTGGAATACATATACAGGAGTTTACAGGATTTAGAAAAAAAGGGAGAATATGTCAAGGTAGGCTTGGTGGGTGCAGGACAGATGGGATCTGGCTTGGTCAGTGTTGCCGCTCAAATGCCTGGGTTTAGGATTGTAGCTGTAGCCGATCTGGAGATAGAGAGAGGAATAAGGGCGTACCAGGAAAGCGGGATTGATGAGAATCAGATAGTGGTGACCGAAGATCCTGTGTATGCAGAAAAAGCCATTGTCCGAAAAAAAGTAGTGGTAACCAAAGAAGCGAAGGTTATTTCCCACATTCCTTCCATCGAGGCAGTAGTTGAAGGAACAGGTCTTCCCACAACAGGAGCCGAGGTAGCCTTAAGCTGTATACTGAGTAAAAAACATGTCATTATGCTTAATGTGGAGACCGATGTGGTGGTGGGTCTCATCCTAAAAAAACTAGCGGACAACGCCGGAATAGTATATACAGTCTCTGCCGGGGATGAGCCAGGGGTGATTAAGGAATTATACAACTTTGCTCGGACCCTCGGATTTACGGTAGTCACGGCTGGAAAAGGGAAGAACAATCCTATCAATCATTATGCAAACCCGGACGATTGTAAGGCGGAAGCGGAGGAGAAAGATATGAACCCCAAGATGCTCGTCTCTTTCGTGGACGGCTCTAAGACAATGATAGAGATGACGGAAGTGGCCAATGCTACCGGATTGGTTCCCGATATACCTGGAATGCATGGGCCAAAAGTAGACGTTCCCGACCTGCAAAAAGTCTTCGTACCACGAAAGGACGGAGGGATACTTTTTCACTCAGGTGTGGTAGACTACTCCACTGGAAAAGTAGCACCAGGAGTATTCGTTATCATACGAACAGATAGCCACATCATTAAAAAAGACCTTAAGTACTATTCTTTAGGTGAAGGCCCGTATTACCTCCTGTATCGGCCTTACCATTTGTGTTCGATTGAAACTCCTCTCTCTGTTGCTCGGGCGGTTCTTCTTGGGGAGTACACTGTTAACACGGAGAGATTAGTGGCGGAGGTGGTAGCAATAGCTAAAAGGGATCTTGAGCCAGGTCACGTTGTTGATGGTATTGGGGGGTATGATGTATTTGGAAAAATCTATGTTACTGCCGAAGCAAGAGAACTCCAGGGTATTCCCCTGGGATTAAGCGAGGGAGCAATAGTAAAAAACAGGATAAAGAAAAGCGAGCCCCTCACTCAGGATAAAGTATCCTTGAATAAGGATACGGTCCTGTTTCAGTTATGGCAAATACAGAACAGGTTCATGTAGGATATGGAAATAACAGCCGTGTGTGGAAGGGAAGAATGAGGTGACGAATAATATGAACGCTCTTGTTTTTCTGGGACCGGAGAAAATGGTGTTAGAAGAGGTTTCTATTCCTTCTTGTCCGCCGGAGGGTATTCTCTTGAAGGTGAAGGCCTGTG
Organism: uncultured Clostridia bacterium; assembly: GCA_964594375.1. Lineage (GTDB taxonomy): Bacteria > Aerophobota > Aerophobia > Aerophobales > AE-B3A > AE-B3A. The sequence goes on from CAZQMG010000082.1 coordinate 6,300, forward strand.
GGTTGTGTGGCTCCGATTTGAGGACGTACCACAGTGGACACGCCAATGTGAGACCCCCTTGGATCTTGGGCCATGAAATAGCAGGAGTAGTGGCGGAAGTTGGGAAAGAAATCCAGGAGTATAAAATAGGAGATAGGTTAGCAGTTGCTCCACCTGTATATTGCGGTAGGTGTGTATTTTGCCGGCAAGATGAGTATGACCTGTGTCTGAATATGAAAGAAATTGCTCAGCATTGGCCAGGAGGATTTGCTGAATATATGATAATTCCGCAAGAAGCTCTATTCTTAGGAAATGTAAATCCAATTCCGGCAAATATTTCGTATTGTGAAGCAACTATTTCCGAACCTCTTTCTTCCTGTATAAAGGCTCAAGAGATAGGGCGGGTAGAAGTTGGAGAAAGTGTGGTTATAATCGGGGCGGGACCCATTGGATGTTTTCATGCCGAAATAGCTCATACAAGGGGCGCATCCAAGGTAATGATAATGGATATTCTAGAGGAAAGACTGGAGTTAGCGAAAAGATTTAACCCCGAGGTACTGATTAATAACGCGGCACCCGGATATATTCCCAAAGTATTGAAGGAAACCGACAACCTGGGAGCAGACGTGGTGATTGTGGCTTGCCCTTCGCAGAAAGCACAAATAGAGTCTCTGGAAATGGTAAGAAAGGGAGGAAGAGTCATCTTCTTTGGGGGTCTGCCTCATGGTAAAAGTCAGGTATTTCTCGATACTAATCTTATTCATTATAAGAATCTTCGCATCCATGGTTCTAGCACCTTTGCTCCCAGACATCACAAATTAGCCATAGAGATGATCGCCGAGGGAAAGATAAAGGCGAATGAATATATTACTGATGTTTTTTCTTTGCAGGAGTATCAGAAGGCTATCACGGTTTTAGAATTGGGCAAAGCTCTTAAAGTGGTTTTGATGCCCGACAGTGAAGTGAAGATATGAAGCAGGATAAAACCCTATTGTTTTGCAACAATGGCTTCTTTGGGGCATACCTGAGTGCAAAAACCACAGCCTGTGCACAAGATTTCATTAATGACGATACTCTTTTTGTTGGTTCTTTCCCTGTAAATAGCCGGGCATCCGATTTTAAGACACCTGCCGCACT
>CAZQMG010000083.1:0-7360 GCA_964594375.1 uncultured Clostridia bacterium
TTCCCTGAGCTCCCAAAATCACCGTCTACTTTCAATTTTTCAGAGAAGGGTCAGAAGGGTCGAGGAGGGGCGTGTTGACTTTTAAATAAAATATACTATAATGAATTCAAAACTAGAGGAGAATTCTCTGAAGCTTAAAACCTTTAGCATTAAAGAGGACCAGTTAGAAGAGCTAAGAAAGCTTTCAAAAGAGACAGGAATTTCTTAAAGTCTATTAATGAGAATGGCTTTAGATGATCTGTTGAAGGAGAAGCTAAGGAAAAAATTATTTAGCCATTAAGGAGAGTAAAATTGTGGAAAGAATACATAACTCTCTTGAGGATAGGTTAGTTTTTTCTTTTAAAAAAGATAACTTTAAAGGGATAGGTAATGCTTTATGCGTTGCCTATCCTTTTTTTATTATTTTGCCAAGGCGCTTAAGGGAATATCAGAGACGAGGATAGCCAGGTCTGCGGACAATCGCATGTCCTGACGCTCTGGTCCGCAGGCTCCTTTGTTTAAGGAAAAATAAGTATTTATAAGAAATTAAAAAAGCTAAAAATAAGGCCAGAGGGAGGTGAGAAGCAAGTAAGTCGTTAGCTGGGGTATGAGGAAAGCATCTAAAAAGAGAAATGTTGAAGGATCTATTCCTTTCTCTAGTTTCTAGGGCTTTCCACAGAAAAATGAGTAATGTATGACGAAAAGAAAATATGTTTTTCCGGAGGTTAAGATGAAGAAAGTTATGTCAATATTAATAGCGCTTGTGTTCATCACCTCGTTTAGCGCAGTGGCTATCGCTCAGGAGAGCTTTTTAGGCAAGTTCGAAACCAGTGACCTTATGGAGTACAAGGCCCTCCCGCACTATATCGAACCTGAGGCATTAGAGTTGGCAGTGGCCAAGGGGGAACTTCCCCCAGTGTGGGAGAGATTGCCCAAGAACCCCCAGGTTATAAAGTCTAAGGTTATGAGTGACGGCGTGGGGGTATATGGTGATAAGTGGAGGGTCTTTTGTGGGTCTCCAACCGAGGGCTGGAACTGGGCAGCAGGATTAACGTCAGGTTGGTGGGGCACCGAGGTGCTTGTCTGGGAAGGCCTGGTGGAACCCGCCCATATGTGGATGCTAAAAAATCCCATTGAACCTGTGCCAAACTTAGCTACCAGTTGGGAATGGTCCGAAGATGGCAAGACCCTTACCATGCATCTGCTTGAAGGAGCAAAGTGGTCGGATGGAGTGGAATTCACCGCTGATGATGTCCTGTTTACATATTACGACTGCCATTTAGATTCCCATATTCCTTCCTTCCTCGGCGCGGGCGCATGGACAATAAACGGAAAATTAACCGAACTGGAAAAGGTAGATAAGTATACCATCAGGTGGCGTTTTGGGGCAGCCTTCCCTCTATACATTCTTTTCCGCATGGGTCGCTACGGTTTGGCACCAGCTCCCAAGCATGTTCTAGCAAAGCATCATCCAAAATACAATCCAGATGCTACTTACGAAGGCTTCATTCATTCCCTACCCCCTGAGGATCTTCCGGTGGTAACGCTCGGTCCTTGGGTGCCAGTAAAATTCGAACCGGCAAGATTCATAGTGGCCAGGAGAAATCCTTACTACTGGAAGGTGGATGAGAAGGGACAACAACTTCCCTATTTCAACGAGGCTTATATTGAAAAGGGAAGAAGAGGGATAACCAGAACCTTAAATGTGATAGCCGGAAGTTGTGATTATACCAACCTAGAAACGCCGGGGGTTTTCTCTTTTGCCCTGGAAGAAGGACGGAGGTCAGACTCTTACTTTGCGGCTCGATTTGTGGGTTATAACGCTTCGTATAGTCTGCATCCAAATCTTTCACTTTACAAAGGGGTGAAGACGGAGAGAGACCGAGCCATGAGAGAGTTATTCAGAGATCTCAGGTTTAGAAAAGCTTTATCTCACGCCATTAACCGGGAGGGAATAACAAACTCAATTTTCCCAGGACCTCTAATTGCGCCGTATGAAGGTAGTCTGGTTGACTCTTCTGCATATTATGATCCCGATGCTATCGTCTCGTATGCTTATGATCTGGAGAAATCAAAAGGTTTGTTTGCAGAGCTGGGATTCAAGGACATCGATGGCGATGGTATAATGGAGTGGGCTACAGGTACTCCACTGGCTGGTCAGGATTTAACCCTGGTAATACATATTATTGAAGACGAAACCGCAGGCGTGAACTTAGGAGAGGCCTTAGTTCCCTACCTTAGGGAAGCTGGTATTAAGTCTGTTCTTAAAGTCATTAAGGGCACAACTTTCGATGCTCTATCCGACAGTGGAGAACTTGAGATACCTATAGAGCGTGATAATGTGTTGTGTCTTACTCCCCTGACAAGATTAACCGACCTTGGGCCTGTAACTGAGATTACTCCTACCTGGCACCAGGCTGGACCAGGGGGGGAAAGAGACCTATTTCCCTTTGAGGCTCGCTTAAGAGATCTGATAAACTCACTAAAAACTGAGACATCTGGTTCAAAGGTAAGGGAAACATTCTCAGAAATTCAACATTTATGGACCGAAAATCTTTACAAGATTGGCCTCTATAAGATGCAAGTGGGTAATGCAATTGCCAAAAGACTGAGGAACGTTGCGCCCGGTACTCCACCTTATATGTATGAATGGTTCGATGTGGCTCAATGTGCATGGCAGCTTTGGGTTCCCAAGGATGAGCAAAAGCCTGAACTTCTCCCCGGGGTAATTCCAACCTATGAGGAGAAATAAACAAGGGAAAGGGACAAAGGAAAGAAATGTAGGAGGGGGAAGGATAGCCTTCCCCCTCCTAATTAAATGGGGAACTATCCTGTGATAAGCTATATTATCAGAAGAATTCTTTATGTCATTCCATTATTGCTGGCTGTTAGTATGGTTTGCTTTGTGATAATTCAACTCCCTCCCGGTGATTTTTTGACTGCTATAGAGTCACAACTAAAATCTCAGGCCGGCTTAAGTGAGGAAGAATCGAGAAAAATGGTTGATGAGATGAGAAAAACATATGGATTAGATAAATCCATGCCTGTTCAATATCTAATCTGGATAAAGAACATCGTTACCAGGGGAGATTTCGGCTATTCCTTTGGATATAGAAAGCCTGCCCAGGAGGTGATCTGGGAAAGATTAAAATGGACCATGATCATAGCCCTTTCCGCCCATTTGATCTCTACATTAGTGGGGCTTTTAATTGGTATTTATTCGGCTACCCATCAATACAGTTTGGGAGACCATTTGAGTACTTTTTTGGCATTCATAGGCCTGTCCTTTCCTGAATTTTTTACTGCCCTGGTGATAATGTATTTACTGGTTTTTAAGTTCCGCGCTCCCCACGTTGGAGGGCTTAGCTCCCCTGAGTATGTTTTAGCTGCCTGGAATTGGGCAAAATTTGTTGATTTTCTTCAGCATTTATGGATTCCGGTAGTGATCTCAGGGGTGGCAGGGGTTGCCAGGAATATGCGGGTAATGAGAGCGAACCTTTTAGATGTATTCAGATCTCAATATGTAATTACTGCTCGTGCCAAGGGCTTGAAGGAAAGGATTGTTCTCTATAAACACGCAGTGGTAAATGCCCTCCATCCCATTATCGCCTATCAAGGAGTAGCTCTTCCTTACATAGTACAGGGGACAATGGTTACCGCCATAGTCTTAAATCTTCCCACCACCGGTCCTGCATTTTACGATGCTCTTGTGTTTCAGGATACTCTTTTAGCTGGATCTTTTCTGTTGATGGTGACAGTTGTTTTAGTGATTGGAAATTTATTATCTGATCTCATTCTGGCCTGGATAGATCCCCGAATAAGGTATGACTGAGGGATTTTTGATGTTAAAAGATAAGAGATCAAGAAAAAAAAACAGCCTTGCGGAGCCTGTAAAAGGTGAGGCATATATACAACTGGTTTGGAGAAAATTTAAAAGAAGCAAAACTGCTATTATCGGTGGTATTTTAATTATGATTATGGCTATTTTAGCTATCCTTGCTCCCTTTTTCTCTCCTTGCAATCCCTTAAAAATCGATCAGCATGCAAGTTTTTCCCCTCCTCAGAGAATACATTTTTTCGATGATAAGGGTAAGTTCCACTTAAGACCATTTGTCTATAATTTAAAGCTGGAGCTCGATCCTCAAACCTGGAAGAGAATTTATACGGAGGATACAAGCAAAAGATTTCCCATTTATTTTTTGGTAAGAGGATGGGAGTATAAGCCCTTTGGAATTCCCTGCAAGTTGCATCTTTTTGGTGTTCCGAAGGGAGGTAGTATACATCTTTTCGGAATGGACAATTATGGCAGGGATCTTTTGGCAAGGATTATGTTAGGAGGGAGAGTGTCGTTATCGATAGCTCTACTTGGAGCAATCCTCAGTGCTTTCATAGGAAGCATGGTGGGCACAATTTCGGCATATTATGGAGGTATTACTGATATGATTCTTCAGCGGATAGTTGAGTTTCTTCAATCTTTCCCTCAACTGCCCTTATGGATGGCTCTTAGTATCGCCATTCCTGCAACCTGGTCATCTTTATATGTTTTTATAGCCATAATGATGTTATTTGGGCTGTTAAGCTGGACTCCCCTTGCCAGAGAGGTAAGGGGAAAGGTGTTGTCCTTGCGTGAGCAGGAGTTTGTTTTATCAGCCAAAGAGGTAGGAGCAAGTGATGCCAGAATTATCTTTAAATATCTTATTCCTAATTGTATTAGCCATATTATTGTGGTACTTACCATAACTATCCCCTGGCTGATATTGGCGGAAAGTACCTTAAGCTTTTTGGGATTAGGTCTTCAACCTCCAATGGTAAGCTGGGGAGTCCTCTTGCAAGAAGCTCAAAACCTGCAAACCATGGGAAGACATCTCTGGATTACAATTCCGGGCGCATTTATTGTAATTACCGTTCTGGGCTTTAACTTCTTGGGGGATGGCTTGAGGGATGCGGCTGATCCTTACTCACGCCGAAGGTAACAGATCATATGAGGTGAGAGGTGGACAAGCAGAACGAGATATTGCTTGAGGTAAAAAATCTCAAGAAATACTTTCCCATAACCAGGGGAGTCTTTCGACGAGTTGTAGGCTACGTCAAGGCAGTTGATAGAGTTGATCTTTTTATTCGCCAGGGGAAAACTCTTGGGCTGGTGGGAGAAAGTGGCTGTGGGAAAACCACGCTTGGAAGAAGCATTCTGAGGTTGATAGAGCCTACAGATGGAGAGGTCTGGTTTAAGACGGGCAAAGGGAAAAAATTAGATATAACCAAATTAGAAGACAGGGAGATAAAGAGCCTGAGAAGAGAGATGAGGATGATCTTTCAGGACCCCTATGGTTCTTTAAATCCTCGAATGACAGTTATGGATATAGTGGGTGAGCCCTTGATAATCCATAAGGTGGCCCAGGGAAAGGAGATAGAGGACAGGGTTAGAACACTCTTGAAGATAGTGGGGCTAAATCCCAGATATATGAGAAGATATCCTCATGAGTTCAGTGGTGGACAAAGACAGAGAATAGGAATTGCCCGAGCCTTAGCATTAAATCCCCGATTAGTTATCGCTGATGAGCCTGTCTCAGCTCTTGATGTGTCAGTCCAGGCTCAGGTAATTAACCTGCTGGAGGACCTCCAGGTGCAATTTAACCTGACCTACCTTTTTATTGCCCATGACCTGAGCGTAGTGTATCATATTAGCAACCGAATAGCGGTAATGTATGTGGGAAAGATAATGGAGGTGGGCGAAGCGGAGGAGGTTTACCAAGGACCGAGGCATCCTTATACTGAAGCCTTAATATCCGCTGTTCCCGTCATTGATCCAGATGTTAAACCAGAACGTATTCTTCTGCAAGGGGATGTCCCTAACCCGGCGAATTCTCCCTCCGGATGCACTTTCCATCCCAGATGCCGATATGCTAAAAAGATCTGTAGTCAAGAGGAACCTCCTCTGGAGGATATCGGCGATGAGCATTATGTAGCCTGTCATTTTGCTGATGATTTTTCCTTAAAAGGAATAAGACAATTTTAGCAAGAATAATCTAAATAGCTTCACAAGGTAAGAAATACCCCTAAAACAATCAGGCAGGAAAAAATTGGAGACCAATTCTTATTTAATCAATGTAAAAGGCCTGTGTACCTATTTCTATACTGATGATGGGATTGTCAAAGCAGTAGATGGGGTTAACTTAAAGATACGTCGGGGTGAGACCTTAGGCGTAGTAGGCGAAAGCGGCTGTGGAAAAAGCGTTACCGCTCTTTCCATTATGCGATTGATTCCTGCACCTCCAGGAAGGATAACCCGGGGAGAGATATTATATGGGGAAAATAAAGAAAAAAGTGTAGATCTTATCCGGTTAGATTCAAGGGGAAGCAAGATGAGGAACATTAGAGGGGGAGAAATAGCCATGATCTTTCAGGAACCCATGATTTCCCTGAATCCGGTCTATACCATCGGAAATCAAATAATTGAATCCATCATGGTCCATCAAAAGGTAACCAAGAAGGAGGCTAAAGAGCACGCTATCAAGATGCTGGATCGGGTAGGAATCTCTGATCCGGCTCAAAGGGTCGATGATTATCCTCATCAACTGAGCGGGGGTATGCGTCAGAGGGCTATGATCGCTATGGCTCTTTCCTGCCATCCTAATCTTCTTATCGCTGATGAGCCTACTACCGCTTTAGACGTAACTGTCCAGGCCCAGGTATTGGAGCTAATGAAAGAGCTTCAGCAAGAATTTGGTATGGCTATTATGATGATAACTCATAACCTGGGAGTTATCGCCGAGACATCCGATAATGTAGCGGTAATGTATTTAGGAAAAATTATGGAATACGCCAGTGCTCACGACCTCTTCCACCATCCCATGCACCCTTATCTACAGGCCTTATTAAAATCTATACCCTCTATTGTAGGAAAGGGAGAAAGACTGGCCATGATTAAGGGAACAGTTCCTGATCCTTTATCCACTCTCCGGGGTTGCCTTTTCGCTCCCCGATGCTTGGAGATTAAAAAAATTTGTCAATCTGAAGAGGAACCTCCCGTAATTGAAGTAGAAAAAGGACATCAGGTCAAATGTTGGCTCTACGCTTAATAATACTGAGATAAGAAAGGAGTTTTATATGCCAAAAATTGCTTTTATAGGAGCAGGAAGCTTCGAATTCACCAGAAGATTGGTGGGAGATATTCTCACTTTCCCCGCACTTGAGGGCAGTACGGTAGCCCTTATGGATATCAATGAGGAACGCCTTTTCTTGGCGAAAAAAGCAATAGAGAAAATAATCGCTGCGGGAAATTACCCAGCAAAAGTGGTTGCTACTAAAGATAGAGTTGAGGCGCTCAAGGGAGCAGATGGAGTGGTCTGTACCATCCTTGTGGGTGGGGTTCAGGTATGGC
>CAZQMG010000084.1:0-7117 GCA_964594375.1 uncultured Clostridia bacterium
CCCTGGAAGTATGATTAAGAAGGGTTAAATGGTGAATAGTCTTAAGAAATTTAGACTATTACAAGAAAAAATGGGAAAAGAGGCGTTATTAGTTATTGAGATGTTAAATGATTTTATTGAGGTAGGAGCACCCCTGGAAGTTCGCGCCGCCCGGAAAATTCTCCCTTATGTGAAGAGAAGAGTCAAAGAGGCAAGAGAAAAACAAATTCCGATAATTTATGTCTGCGATAGTCATAGAGAAAACGACGAAGAGTTCAGGAGATGGCCTAAACACGCTATTTCTGGTACCAGGGGAGCAGAAATAATAGAGGAACTAAAACCAGGAAAAGATGACTTTATAGTAAGAAAAAGAAGATATTCTGCCTTTCTGGGGACTGATTTAGATTTACTTCTTAAAGAGCTTAGAATAGAGAAGCTTCATCTGGTGGGAGTTCTCACTAATATTTGTGTTTTTCTTACAGCGGCCGAAGCAGCAATGAGAGATTATGAAGTGGTTGTCTATGCTGATTCCGTAGCTGCTCTCTCGGAGCAAGACCATAAATTCAGTCTATCTCAACTAAAAGATGTGTTTAAAGTAAGAGTTAAGTAGTAATAGGGATGGAAAAGTATCCTCCTCCTCTCCTCTTTTTGTGTTCATTGTTCGTAGTTCATTGTTCATTGACCTGCTAGCCCCTTAGCCAACTGGTTCACCGTTCGTTGTTTCTATCGATGAACTATGAACCATGAACTATGAACTAATCAAGAGAGGATTGAGGTGAGGGGAAAGGGAAAGAATGCGTAAATCGTATGCCCTGAATGGTATTATATCATATGTTTTAGATTTTGTTCGCGATATACGATATACGATATACGATATACGAAGTAATGTTTGAAGAAAAACAAAAAAATCAACTCTGGTCAATTATCTTAATAATAGTTGGGATTCTTGTTTTGGTGAGCCTTCTGTTTTTTTCCTCCTCTCAATCTCCCTTTTTTACCTCTCGTTCCAATGTCTCTTCCGATAACTATATCGGGAAGTTCGGGACATTAGTCTCCACCTATCTATATCTTTTCTTTGGCCTGGGAGCCTTCCTTGTTCCTTTTATCCTGATAGGGATAGGGGTAAAAAAGTTTAAAGAGGGCAGGCTGGAGGCTGTTTTTCGCAAGGGAATAGGGCTGCTTATTTTCTTCATTGCCTTTTCTTCAGTTCTTTACCTTATAGGCCTGGATATATCTTCCTTTCTCTGTGGAGGAGGGCTTTTAGGCCTTTTCTTTTCAAAAATTTTCTATTCTTCTTTCGGGAATATAGGAAGTGCAATTATTCTGACTGGACTTCTTTTAATTTCCATAATACTGATGATTGACCTTTCTCCTGTCCTGGCGAAAAGGAAGATAAGAAAAGAGCTTTCCATAAAGAAGAAACCCGTTATTCTGCCCAAAAGAAGAAAGGAAAATCTGGACTGGGAGAAAAAAGAGAGCGTTTTCTCTGCCGACAGGCTCCCTTCTTTTTCCTTGTTAAATCCTTTTTCTTCTTCCTCCTTTTCCTCATCAGACGAAGTAAAGTTGGCCGGCAAAAAACTAAAGCAGACTTTAAAAGATTTTGGGGTGGAGATAGAAATTGCTGAAATTAAAGATGGTCCAGCTATTACTCGCTTTGAAATAAAATTGGCGCCCGGGACAAAAGTGAGTAAGTTGATGAATCTTTCCAGCGATCTGGCTCTTTCCCTGGCAGTTCCTAATGTACGTATTGAGGTTCCTGTTTCCGGAAGGTCTCTGGTGGGAGTGGAAGTCCCCCGAAAAAAGATAAACTTTGTCTATTTACGGGAGCTGCTAGAGTCAAAACAGTTTAGAAAATCGGAGACTAAGTTACTTTTTCCTTTAGGCAAAGATATTGCTGGAGAAACAATCTGGGTTGACCTGGGGTCTTTACCCCATCTTCTTATAGGGGGAGCTACCGGTTCAGGTAAAAGTATCTGTATAAATTCTATTATTATAAGCATACTCTATAGAGCTTTTCCTGATGAAGTTAAGTTTCTATTAATTGATCCTAAAACGGTAGAGCTGGTTGACTATATAGGTATTCCTCATCTTATTTTTCCTACTATTACTGATGTAAAGCAAGCCAATTATGCTCTGGAATGGGTAGTGGAAGAAGTAAGAAAGCGTTATGAGAAGTTTAATCGGTCAGGGGTGCGCAATATTGAGAGTTTTAATTTAAAGATGAAAAAAGAAGAGGAAGAGACTATTCCTTATCTAATAGTTATCATAGATGAGCTGGCTGATTTAATGATGCTGGCAGGGGCGAAATTAGAAAAAATAATTTGTAGAATAGCTCAATTAGCCAGAGCTACAGGTGTTCATCTTATAGTAGCTACCCAGCGTCCCTCAGTAGATGTAATTACCGGCTTGATTAAGGCTAATTTTCCTTCCCGCCTCTCCTTTGCTGTGCCTTCTCAGATAGATTCCCGTACTATTCTAGACACTACGGGGGCAGAGAAATTGGTGGGCAATGGTGATATGTTGTATTCTCCGGTAGAGGCTTCCAAGCCTTTCCGTGTGCAGGGGAGTTTTATTTCTCCTTCTGAGGTAAAGAAGGTAGTAGACTTTCTCAAAGAACAGGGAAGGCCTACCTATCTAGAAGAAATAGTCAAAGGAGTGGAAGAAAAAGAAAACGAGGAAGAGATGGCCTCTCACGATAGACTCTATGAGGAGGCAAAAGAGCTGGTACTCAGGAGAGGGATAGCTTCCACTTCTCTTTTGCAGCGTCGCTTATCTATAGGATATAATCGTGCTGCCCGAATTATGGATGAGTTAGAAAGAGAGGGAGTGGTAGGGCCAGCAAGAGGCAGTAAAGCTCGCCAGATAATAATAAGAGGAGAGAAGTGACTCTTGCTAATAAACTAACATTTTTGCGGATAGGAGCAGTCCCTTTCTTTGTACTTTTTTTATTTGTTTTGGGAGAGAAAGGAAAGGTTATTGCCTTATTGATTTTTATATTTGCTTCTCTATCTGACCTTTTAGATGGATGGCTAGCCCGAAAGAAGAATGAGGTAACCTCGCTGGGGAAAATAGTCGACCCCATTGCCGATAAAATTCTTGTCTATAGTGCTTTTATATCCTTTATTCAGCTTCATCTAGTTCCCTTCTGGATGGTTATAATCATTATGGGTAGAGACCTTTTAATTATGGCTCTAAGGATAGAATTAGCCTCAAAAAATTTCATCCTTTCTGCTAATAGGCTAGCTAAACTGAAGACCTTTTTTGAAAATGTGGCTATCTTCTTTGTTTTTTTTATTTTGCTCTGGCAGGGTTTTAAAGATAAGATAGAGGGAGCAGATAGGGTGACTTATCTGTTAATGGGAGGAGCTACCTTGTTGGCTCTCATCTCGGGAATTCAATATTGGATTGGAAACAGGAGGCATCTTCAATGAAAAAATTGTATATTCTCTTGGGCACAGTAGGAGGAGTAGGATATATTCCTTTTTGTCCCGGAACCTTGGGGACCATGGTGGGAGTGACTATTTATGTGATTTTCAGTAGATTTTTTCCTCAAACAATAAGCTACATTATAATGCTGGCTGTTTTTCTGATAGGAGGAATATGGATTTCGACAAGATGTAATCAATATTTTGAGGATGATGATAATCCATCTATCGTTATCGATGAATTAGCAGGATTTTTGATAACTATGTTCCTTATTCCTTTCTCTTTTCGTTTCATTCTATTGGGATTTATTCTGTTCAGAGTTATTGATATAACTAAACCCTTTAAAATAGGGAAAATTGAAAAAATCTCTGGTGGCTGGGGTATAATGGGTGATGATATAGCAGCAGGTGTCCTGGCTAATTTAATCATGCAGGCGCTTAGAACAATGCTAGGCTGGTAAAAAACTCCCATATTGTAGGGGTTCGATTTATCGGACCCCTTAGCAAAGCGGGTTTCATAAATGAAACCTCTACAAAAACCCCCTTTTTTCTATGGCCATAGATTTACCAGAGGATTTCCCTTTATCCCCGGAGTTACTTTTACTTTTACTCCATACACTTTCCAGATGTTTTCCTCATTAATTATTTCTTTAGGGCTGCCCTGAGCAAATATTTTTCCTTCATTTAGTAGAATCAGTTGTGAGGCATACTGGGTGGCCAGGTTTAAATCGTGGGAGACTAGAATAATAGTTATTCCTTTTTCTCGGTTCAATTTTTCTAGAAGATTAAAAACATCCAGTTGATGCCTTATATCAAGATGGGCTGCTGGTTCATCCAGAAGGAGAAGAGTAGGTTTCTGAGCCAGACTGCGAGCGATAACCACTCTTTGCTTTTCTCCTTCGCTTAACTCATTTATCCTTCTCTGGCGAAAGGAGATAGTTTCAGTCAATCGCATAGCTTCTTCAGCAATACGATAATCATTCTTTCCTTCTAGATAAAAGCGAGGAAGATAGGGGATTCTACCTAAAAGCACAAAATCTTCCACAGTAAAGGAAAAATGAAACACCGAAACCTGAGGAACTACAGCGATGTTTTGAGCCAACTTTTTGGCTGGTATTTTCATAATGTCTTTCTTATTATAAAAAACATTTCCTTTTTGAGCAGGCAGAATTTTGGTTATGCTCTTAAGTAGAGTAGTCTTACCTGAACCGTTAGGTCCAATTAGTCCCCAGAACTCTCCTCTTCTTACCAGAAAGTCAATTCCTTTGAGGATATTTTTTCTTTTATATCCGCTGCATAGATTCCTTATCTCCAGCAAAATATCCTTATCTATTCCTACCATCTGAATTCTACCTTTCTTTTTCTGATAATATAGATAAATATTATCCCTCCTACTATTCCCGTGATTACTCCTACCGGAAGCTCTCGGGGAGAGATGATGGTTCTGGCTATTAAATCTGCTCCTACCAGGAAGGACGCTCCCAAAAGAGCAGAGGCGGGAAGAAGGAAACGGTGGTCAGCGTCTACAACTCCTCGTATAAGGTGAGGAATCATCAATCCTACAAAGCCAATTACACCTGAAGCGGAAACAGCTACACCGGTAAGAAGAGAAGCCAGAATAAAAAGGATTTTTTTTGTTCTTTCTACCTCTATTCCTAAATGAGTAGCTTCTTCCTCTCCCAGAACAAGAGCGTTAAGGTCCCTGGCAAAGAGAAAAGAGATGAATATTCCCGTCAGGATGATAAGAGAGACGGTGATAATGAAAGAAAGATTGGTTTCTTGCAAATTACCCATTATCCAGAACATTATTCCGTGAAGTTCTTCACCCTTGGCCAGGCTCATAAGGAGCATAATCAAAGAAGAGGAAAGGAAACTGACTATTACTCCGGTAAGGAGGAGAGTAGGAATGGTAAGCCTTCCCCCACTGCTGGCAATAAAATAGACAAGAATAGCAGCTCCTATAGCTCCCGCAAAGCCAGCCAGGGGAATGATCTGGGTCAACGTTCCACTTAATCCAGCAACTATAACCAGACCAACGGCCGCCGCCGCTCCTCCCGATATACCCAGAGTATATGGTTCGACTAATGGATTGCGAAACATGCCTTGAAGAATGACTCCAGCGCTGGATAAGGCTGCCCCTACTACCATTCCCAGAATTAGACGAGGTATTCTGATTTTAAATAGGATAATGGCTGCAGGCGTGTTTTCCAGGGAGTAACTTTTCCAGAAGCACAATTTCTGTGCTAAGAGAGATATGCTTTTCGTGAGAGGAATACGGACCGGCCCTATCGTCAAAGAAAGAAAGGATATGCCGAGCAGTAAAATCACCAGTATAATGAGCCAGCCTATCCAGCGCCTTATTTTATTAGATGTAACCATTTTTTACTCCGACATACCTTTTGAGGACTCAATTAAATGCTTATCAGAGGACATTTCTCAAAAAGCGTAAAGTGTAAAGCGAAAAACGTAAAGCCATAGCGTAAAATTCAAAAGTTTTAAATTTTGAATTATAGTTTTTCGCTTTTAGCTTTGAATTTTTCGTTTTGATGATTTGTCCTGAGATACTACTTGAAGAGCTCAGGATGGATAATCTTAGCTATCTCCTCCAAAGCATCCACTATCCTTGGACCAGTGCGAGAAACTATATCTGTGTCTATGGTATGTATTTGGTTATTCTTAAATGCATCTGTCTGGTCAAGAGTAGATTCATTCCTCACAGCCTGTATTAATTCCGGCTGATCCTCGCTATAGCCAATTATTATTACTTGAGGATTTTTTTCGATTACTGTTTCCAGGTTCATTTGAGGCCAGCCAGCGATATCTCCGGCTATATTAATTCCGCCAGCTTTTTGGATGAGTTCATCTATAAATGTTCCTGAGCCTGCAGTCCATAAAGGTTTATACCAGACTACATAGAGCACTCTTGGCTTGTTATTTTCAACCAGACTGCTGGTTTTGGAGAGGACAGCCCCAATTCTCTCTTCCATTTCTTCTGTTAATCTTGCCGCTTCTTTGACGTTACCGGTGATTTTTCCCACCATAGTTATAGAAGAGATTACATCGTCAATGTTTTTGGGATTTAAACCTACCACCGTGTAATTAAGCTCCTCCAATTGGTCAATTAGTTCTGTTGGGTTACCATGGGAGGCCAGAATAAGGTCCGGTTCTAATTCGATGATTTTTTCCAGGTTAGGATTATTATAATCACCGATTTTTTCTTTTTCTTTTGTTTGAGAAGGGTAATTACAGACGTTGGTAATGCCCACCACTTTCTCACCTAATCCCAGTGCAAACAGGACTTCCGTATTAGCTGGCGATAATGAGATAATCCTTTCTGGTTGTTTGGTGATAGTTATTACTTCTCTATTAAGGTCACCTGTAATTGTCAAAGGAAATTCATTAGCTAAAGAAATCCCGCTCATTCCAATAAACATAGCAGACAGCAGAATACCTATCGACATCAATGACGTCCATTTTAATCTTTTTCTCTTCATAATTTTCTCTCCTTTAAAATTTTGGTCTAAATATTTTCCTCAGTTCTATATATTCAGTTAATTATGTCATTGCCAGTCTGCCGAAGGCAGGCGTGGCAATCTCATAAAAAAATCACCTCCTTTGTTAGGCGCAAAGAAAGATTCACTCGAAAACAGACAGGTCTTCTGGCTCAGGGACTATCTACTTCCCCACCTTCCCAGAACAAAAAGTTCCAGTGG
>CAZQMG010000085.1:0-6952 GCA_964594375.1 uncultured Clostridia bacterium
AGTTATGGCAACCTTTCCTGTCTTTAAATCCTTTACCGGATGATTCCCTCCGTGATGGCCAAATTTAAGCTTGTAAGTTTTGCTTCCTAAGGCTAATCCTAGAATCTGGTGTCCCAAACAGATTCCAAAGATGGGTATTTTCCCTATGAACTTTTTTACCGTTTCTGCCGCATAAGGAACACCAGCCGGGTCTCCCGGACCATTGGAAAGAAGAATCCCATCAGGCTCTATCTTCAGAATCTCCTCTGCCTCTGTTTTTACTGGCACTACTATCACCTGACAACTAGCCGCTGCTAACTGCCTCAAGATATTATATTTCACTCCAAAATCTAACACTACTACCTTATATCTTCCCTCTTTCTCCCATTGATAAGACTTATTGCAGGTAACTTCCTTAACCAGATCTTTCCCCAGCAAACCGGCGGAAGATTTAGCCTTCTCAACTAACCTCTCCTTGTCCATATTCTGAGTAGAAATGATTCCCTTCATAGCTCCAGTGAGCCTAATATGTCTGGTTAAAGCTCGCGTATCTATTCCCTCTATGCCTATTATGTTGTATTCCCTCAAGAAATCGGGAAGGCTCTTTTCGGCTCGCCAATTGCTAAAGCTCTTACTACATTCTTTAACAATAAAGCCCTCCAGATGAGGCTGGCTCGATTCAGAATCAGCCTCATTAATTCCATAGTTGCCAATTAAAGGGTAAGTCATAGTAACCATCTGCCCTTGATAAGAGGGGTCGGTTAAAATCTCCTGATATCCGGTCATGCTGGTATTAAAAACTATCTCTCCGGCTCTTTCTCCTAAGGCAGCGAATGATTTGCCCTCAAATACTGTTCCGTCTTCTAAAGCAAGGATAGCCCGCATATTCTCCCTCTTATGCATTCTAGCATTTTACCTTAAGAAGACAATAAATCAAAGGTTATTTCCGGTTATTTAGAACCACGATGCCAGATAAGAAGAGGTGGATGGAAAATTTGTCCTTTTATTCTCTCCAGTGATTCTTTTTCGTAGATAAATTCAGGACTTAGAATTTGATGCATTTTCTTAACATGCTGTTGTAATAAACTGCGGTAATAGATCATAATATCATTATCCAGTCTTCTTAGGGTATCAATCAATGCCTCGTTATTCTCAGCCTTTATGATGAGATCTATGTCTGAAGTAAATCCTGCTCTATCTTCCGCAGTGCTTCCTGTAAGATATACTTGCTCTAGCTCTTGATGATGCATACTCAGAAACGCACAAATCCTCTTGCTTAGGGCATACCTGAAAGTGCTGTGAACCCAACTATCCTCCTCAAGCAGTAGGTTCACAACACTCTCTCTATCTCTGAGATGCGGGTTTTTTTCCATGCAAAAATCAAGTGCTTTCTTGATTAACTCCCATATCATAAATGATTATTCTCCAACTAATCGTTAAAAAGATTTTCTGGCTTTATGTTGGCCAAGAATTTTTTGTACTTCTTCTTTATCAGCATCCATAACAAAGGGAATACCTGAAACTTCTGCCGCTTCCCTAGTAAGGGCAAAAAGATCATCCCTATCAATATAACTCAGATTAAACTTCCTTGCCCCAGCCATCAGCTGTTGTAGGCCTACCTTGAGTCTATCATAGTAGGTGCATACACCAATAGCACCAACTGGAATCCGCTTAAAGTCTTTACCATATTTTTTTCTCAATTGTGCTGCCTCGATGAAGATCCGGTCTATTGAATCTCCATATTTTCTAATTTTTTGAGGGATACTGCCTTTCTTTATAGCCTCTCCGATGGTATTCCCCACCATAGCCGCTGTCATGCTGGAGCGACCCAGGCAGACTGCTTTGATAAAAGGAGCTCCTAGAGCAATTGCTTTAAATATATGGTCCTCCAGAGAGATACCACCAGCTATAGCACAGGCAGGAATAAAAGCTCCCTTTTCCTTCAATCGAGAAATGAACTGATATAAAAGGCACTCCAGATACACCGTAGGTATGCCCCACTCATTCATCATACGCCACGGGCTCATCCCCGTCCCCCCTCCAGAACCATCAACTGTGAGAAGATCAATTTTGGCATCGGAAGCGCAGCGAACAGCACGAGCGAGATCTGCGGGTCGATAGGAACCGGTTTTAAGAGTAACATATTGGGCCCCCAAGTCTCTTAATCTTTCCACCTCGAGGAAAAATTTTTCCTGTTCTACCATTCCCAGTCGGGAGTGTCGTTCAAACTCTTTGAAATCACCATCTTTGAATGCTTTCTGCACAATAGAATCCTCAGGATCGGGAAAAACCACATATCCTTTTGCTTTTAATTCCAAAGCTCTTTCCAGGCTATCCAGCTTAACCTCTCCTCCTATACTTTTTGCTCCCTGTCCCCATTTAATCTCAATTGCCTCTACTCCTAATTTCTCAATTACATATTCGGGAACACCCAACCTACCATCTTCTACATTATACTGGGCCACAATTGTTCCATCCCCGTCCTGCCATTCTCTGAAGATTCTTATTCTTCTTTCCATCTCTGGTGAGTATATTATACGGCCATTTTTGATCTCACTATGAGGGTCCATAGCACAAACATTTTCTCCCACAGTAACTATGGCTCCACTAATAGCAGCTCCCACAGCCATGGATTCCCAGTAAACACGGGCTATCTCAGTGGAACCTAATGCACCAGTAAAAAAGGGGACTCTGGACTCAATCTTATCTTTAGCTCCTATTTGCGTGGTGATATCAACTGCGGGAAACATAGTTTTATCTGAATCTGGCTCCATTCCATAAGCACCCACACAAGTTCCCTGGATGTTGAAGTGGGAAAAATCCACAGGATAATCTTTTTCAGCTCCAGCTGTTATTTTACCAAAGGGTTGAGGATACAGAACTTCCCTCCCCCTAAGAGCCGAAAGACCTACTTCACAATAACCGGGACAACCGTCAAGACAGGTTACACACAACCCTGAAATAGGAGCACTTCTCACCCTATTCCTCGTCAAAGTAGCTGGACTTGCATTTGGTTTACTGAAACTCATTTTTTTGCTCCTTTCTTTATTTATTTTTTGTCACTAGTTAAAATAGTTGCTTCTGTTTTTGAGACATGGATTTACGTTGATTCATAGCAACCTTTCCAATAAAAAAGACGTCCTACTGTGCAGCACACTCTGCACGAAAGGACGTCTTTATCCTGGAATTACACCAGCGTAATACTATTCAGCTTTGAAACAAACAAAGGCGTTCAATTTTAGTTGAACGCCTTTGTTATTTGACACACCATTGTGTCTTTATAACTAACTAATAGCACACTTTTCCGCCTATCAAGTAGGCGAATTTTTCAAAGAAACCTTCTCACTTTCGATACTGCATACTAGACCCAGCCACGAAGTTTCATTGCTTCAACCACACGTTTAACAGCTATAATATAAGCAGCCTGGCGCATATTTATGTTGTATTTTTTGGAAATATCTAGTACTGACTGATAAGCAATAGTCATCTTCTTATCTAAACGCTTGTGAACTTCTTCTTCTTCCCAGTAATACATATAGTAGTTCTGCACCATTTCAAAATATGAAACTGTTACTCCGCCAGCATTACATAAGAAATCAGGTATAACATGAACACCATTTTTGTATAGAATGTCATCTGCCTCTGGAGTAGTTGGACCATTAGATAATTCAGCAACAATCTTAGCTCTGACGTTTGAAGCATTCTTTTCTGTGATAGTATTTTCTAAAGATGCAGGAATAAGTATATCCACTTCGAGTTCTACAAGGTCCTCGTTGGAAATAGCTTTAGTACCTGAAAAATTAGTCACCGAACCTGTTTTCGCTTTATGTTCACGAACTGCCTCTGGATCAAATCCTTCTCTAGAAAATATTCCTCCCTGGCTATCACTAACAGCTACTACTTTACAGCCAAAAAGGGATTTAGCAAGATAGGCTGCATAATATCCAGCATTTCCGTACCCTTGCACGGCAACAGTAGCTTTCTCAAGGTCTATATTGTATTCATTGGCGGCTTCACGAATAGTGCATAAGCCACCACGGGCTGTTGCATCATCCCGCCCAGCAGAGCCACCAAGACCAAGAGGCTTGCCAGTAATAACGCCAAATTGATTTTTTCCAGTAATTTTTGAATACTCATCCATCATCCAGGCCATTATTTGAGAATTTGTATAGACATCAGGAGCAGGAACATCTTTATCAGGACCAATAAAGTGCCATATGCTCTGCATATATGCCCGACTTAAGCGTTCCAATTCACCATGGGACATTTTTTTGGGATTACAAATAACGCCGCCTTTTGCCCCTCCCAGAGGTAGATCGAGAAGAGCACACTTCCATGTCATCCAAGCAGCAAGTGCCCGCACAGTATCAATCGTTTCATCAGGATGAAATCGAATCCCTCCCTTTGTCAGACCTCTTGCATCATTGTATTGAATTCTGAACCCCTGGAATAGGCGAATTGTTCCATCATCCATACGAACTAACAATGATACGTGAAATTCACGCATAGGAACTCGGAGAATTGCATGCACATCTGGATCTAACTTGAGAATCTCTGCGCACACATCTATCTGTCTCTGCACAATCTTAAACGGATTTTGATTTGCCATCTCTACCTCTCTTTCTGCTTTTAATCTAATAATAGTACAAAATAAAAAAAGGCGCCTATTTTCATAGACACCTTTGTCTTTTAGTAATCCCGCTATTAAAAACGTCTTTGTCTTCTCAGCAACACTTCTTTGTGTCGCCAAATTTCTATTCTTCGATTATATTTATACCATCGCTTATAATTCTTGTCAAGAAATACCTCCTGATCTGGTAGGTTCTTATCTTTCAAGCTCCTCGGTAAGGATTACCGCCTCAGCCATCTCTCGCATAGATTTACGAGTATTCATACTCTGCTTTTGTATCCTGCGATATGCTTCTTCACCACTGAGCTTTGATCTTTTCATCAGGATATCCTTTGCTCGCTCCACCAACTTACGAGTCTCCAGTTCCTCCCGGATTACCTTTGTCTTTACCATTAACTCAGTATTTTCAATAGCGACAGCCGCCTGGTTGGCCACGCTGGTAAGCATATTAATCTCCATTTTGGGAAATTCATGGGGGTATGAAGTATAACAATTAATCACTCCTATTACTCTCCCTTTCACGCTTAAAGGGATACACAAAAGAGAACATAATCCCTCCTTCTTGGCTATATCCTTATACTTATATTCCTCTTCCCCATTGATATTGGAAACAGCGATGGGCTTATTTTCCTTGGCCACTTTACCGGCAATACCCTCTCCTATGCTCAGAGGAGGTTTCTTATTATAATCTTCGCTAATGCTCTGAGTAGCCCGGATGAACAACTTTTTACTCTTTTCATCCAGAAGCATTAAGGAACATATTTTGGAGTCCATAACCCGGGCAGTTACAGTGACAATTAGCTTCAGGATATCCTCAAGATAGAGATCAGAAGAGATAGCCTTGCTTATTTTAGAAAGCGCTTCTATTTGCTCTTTGTAAAAAGGAGAACCTTTAGTTTGCCCTAAAGAAGATTTCTCTTGCTTCATTGTGCTCTCTTCCTTAATCTTATAGATTTATGCTTTTGCAATATAACTTAACTCTTTCTAAATACAAGAGCTGGAGACCTTTTATGGACAGATTCTCTCATCAGCTCTTCCACTCTGGCCAATGCCCCTGGAGAAACAGAATTTTTTTGATTTGACTCGATAGCCATAATTATCCCATCTAATTCCTCATAAGTAATACCAATCTCTCCCTCATCCGTCTGGTTCTCCCATAAACCTGCGCTGGGCACTCTTCCAATTATCTCTTTGGGAATTCTCAGCTCTTTTGCTAGTTCTCGCACTTCTGTCTTCAATAAATCTCCCAGAGGTAGAATATCACATCCTCCATCCCCATATTTGGTAAAATAACCTATAAGTACCTCACTTTTGTTCCCCGTACCCGCTACCAAATAATTCAGATTATTAGCGAAATAGTAAAGAATAAGCATACGTAGTCTTGGTTTCAAATTAGCTAAAGCCATCTTTTTGCCACCAGGTAAGACTCCTAAAATACTATCATAGGCGGAATTCAATGATACACGCTCTATTTTAATCTTCAATTTTTTAGCTATCAAACGAGCATAATCTTCGTCTATAGCACTGCTATAACAGGGCATAATCACTCCCAAAATTTTCTCTCCTAGAGCTTTTTTAGCCAGACAGGCTACTACTGAACTGTCGATTCCTCCACTTAGTCCAATTACTATACCCCTTGCCTTTGCCTGATTAACCACCTCTCTAAACCAGCTACAAATTTTCTCCACCAATTCCGTTTTATTTCTCATTCCCCTAAATTTCCATCTATACTTTCCTTTAGTTTTTGGTAGGTCTCTCGTAAAGCTTCCGGAATTACCTTAGTGCCTGAAAGGACTGGCATAAAATTACAATCACCTTTCCAACGAGGAACGATGTGTAGGTGCAGATGTCCCATAATACCCGCTCCCGCCACATCTCCCAGATTCATCCCCACATTAAAACCATCTGGGCTCATCACTTTTTTAAGTAGAACCGTCATCAGAGAGAGGAGTTTCATCATTTCTCTTGTTTCATCTTCTTTCAAATCCTCTATAGAACCAATATGTCTATAAGGAATTATCATGAGATGCCCGTTATTATAAGGGAAAGCATTGAGCATAACCAGACACTTTTCCCCTCTTAAAAGAATGTAATTCTCTACATCTTTACTCTCTTTCGATTTTTCACAAAAGATACACCCTTTTTTTTTCTCATCTAAAATATATTCTAATCGCCAGGGAGCCCAGAGTCTTCTCATAAAACCCTTCTTTCTCTAAGTTTGTTATCATATTAACCCAAAATTCTCTTTCTGTCAAAATGAGAAACTTCTCCTTGATGATCTAGGAAATTATATATTCTACCGAAGGACATTTTCTGAAGAAGCCTTATGTAATGGTGAGTGGT
>CAZQMG010000086.1:0-3969 GCA_964594375.1 uncultured Clostridia bacterium
ATACGATATACGATTCTGGGCTGGGGGAGGAGGATTCGAACCTCCGCTGCGAGATCCAGAGCCTCGTGGCCTACCACTAGCCGATCCCCCAATAATTCGTTGCTCGTTGCTAGTCGCTCGTATCTAGTATAGCGTAAGGCTAAGAACTAAAAACGAAAAACCATAATTTAAAATTTAAAACTTATTTTTCTTTCTTTTTAATTGGTCTTAAGGTTCTAAGTTTTAGTCTTACATTTTTAGTTTTACGCTCTCTTCTTTTCGAGCGACTAGCGACTAGCAACTAGCAACAATATTAAGCATTTTCTAGCATCTGTAGAGTTCTATCGATTCTTCTAAGGACTTCCTTCTTACCTAATACAACAGCTAGTTCAAATAATCCTGGGCCCTTCATTTTACCGGTAAGAGAAATTCGTAAGGGATGAAATACTTGCCCGGTAGTCAAAGAGAAGTCTTTACTCAGGTTTCTTGCCATATCTTCCAGAGTCTCTTCGCTAAAAGGAGAAAGCTGTTCAACTCTCTTTCTTATCTCTTTTAGCAATAAAGGAATATAATCTTTTTTTAATTTTTTGTCTACTGCAGCGGAATCATAGTTGAAGTCCTTCTCAAAAAAGAATTCTGCTTCTTCAAAGAAGTCCGAGAAAATCTTGATTCTTTCCTGCTCAAGCCGAACTATCTCAGTCATCTTTTTTGGAGTGGCCAGAATTTGCTCGACCAGACTTGTCTTTTTTAAGTAAGGAATCAGTAAATCCGTCAGAACCTCTGGCTTCATTCGTCTAATATATTCTCCATTCATCCATTCTAATTTCTGAGAATCAAAAATAGCCGCACTCTTTCCTATTTTCTCTAGAGAAAATTTTTCTATCAATTCCTCTTTTTCAAAGAATTGTTGACTATCAGCAGTAGACCATCCCAGAAGAGCCAGGTAGTTTACCAGAGCCCAGGGGAGATACCCCTTTTTTCGATAAAAGGAGACCGAGGTCGCTGCATGCCTTTTGCTTAGTTTTGTTCCATCTTTGCCTAAAATCATAGGTATATGGACGTATTGAGGATTCTCAAAGTTCAGGGCTTTATAAAGTAAAATTTGTCTGGGAGTATTAGAAAGATGGTCATCTCCTCTAATAACACAGGTTATCCTCATTAAAGCATCATCTATTACATTAGCAAAGTTGAAAGCAGGGGTTTTATTGGATTTCAGTATAATAAAATCACCCATCATCTCATTGGCAAAACTTACTCTTCCTCTTAATAAGTCCTCTACATAGGTAATTCCTTTCTCCGGCACTTTAAATCTAATACTAGACAATCTTCCTTTTTCTTCCAGATTCTCTATTTGAGTACGAGAGAGAGTTCTGCAGCGGCCATCATAGCGGGGGAGTTCATTCTTTGCTCGCATTTTTCTATTGCTCTCTTCCAGCTCCTCCTGAGTGCAATAGCATAAATAAGCTTTCTTCTCTTCTATAAGCTTGCCGGCATACTTCTGATAAATGGAAAGCCTTTGAGATTGAAAATAAGGTCCATAATCTCCCTCGTTGCCCGGTCCTTCATCCCAATCCAATCCTAACCAACGAAGGCTATCCATAGCTGACTTAGAGAAGCTTTCTCTCGAACGCACAACATCTGTATCTTCTATGCGAAGGATAAGTTTTCCTTCGTTATGACGTGCGAATAGCCAGTTAAAAAGAGCCGTTCTTGCTCCTCCGATATGTAGCTCCCCCGTAGGACTAGGAGCAAAGCGAACCCGCACCTCTTCTTTCATCCAATAAACTCCCTATTTTATTATCATTTTACGGTTAATTATCTGTTTTTACTTGTTCTTATGACGACTTGCCCGATGTTTTTTCTTCCTCTTGTGTTTAGCGATCTTCGCTCTCTTTCTTCTTTTATCAGAACTCATCTATCTCTCTCCTCAATAAATTATGCCTCTTTCTATCTTAAGATAAAAAGAGGCTTTGTCAACTTCTCATTAGTTTGTAGAGTTTCTACAACCTTGCCTGCACCCTTAACCGTTGGAGCATTATCTCGGCTATTCCTTTCTCTTCTGATAGGGGATAGCGAGAAAGGATTTCTTCATAGCTCTTTTGAGCCTCGTTCCATTCACCTTGTAGTCCCTGGCATCTGGCTACTCCCAGGAGTGCCTGAGGGCAAATTGAACTTTGGGGGTGTTTCTCTAATATTTTCTTATAAGAATTGATAGCTTTCTTATATTCTTTAATTTGCTCACAACTGGCAGCGAGTTTCATCTTTGCCCAAGGAGCAAAGTAATCATTTCCGTATTTTCTATCGAAATTCTGTAAAATCTCACTTGCCTCTTTGTATTCCCCCAGGGAATAAAGGCAATTTCCCAGATAAAACAGAGACATCTTTTTGTCTCTAACCCAAAAACTAGCCAGAATATTCTGATAGAGAAGTTTTGCTTCCTGTAATCTATCTAATCTCTCTTCTTTGTATTCTACATCCTGTGCCTGTTGATAATAAAAAGTAGCCAGACGTAAATTCTCATTAGCATCCCGATTAACTCTAGCCTGGAATACAAATAAGGGTATGAAACAGATGATTATTCCCACTATTATAAGAGAAAAAATGACCAATTTTCTCTTATTGATTCGCTTTACCCTTTCAAGAATCACCACCCATTTTTGTTTGAAATAATTGTACATTTAAATTCCCCTTACTATCTTCACTTGTCCCCACACTCCCATTTTTTTATCCTTTATAATTATTCCTCCCCTAACCAAAGGAAATTTTTTAAGAAATTCTAAGCCTTTACCAATACTATCGTCGTCTTTAACTATATTGCCTACAGCAGTAGCTGTAGCATCAGCAAGAGAAGCAGAGGGAGAGAGAATGACTACTGCGTCTGCTTCTCCCAAGCTCTGGGAATGTCCAAATGTTCCTGCGGAGCAACATATACCTAAAGGTGTATTTTGGGGCTCTATTTCTAAAGCGATCCTTTCTGATAAAGGAGAATTTCCAGCGTAAATCCCCACTCTTCTTTTCTTTTTTGTTTTGATAAAGATATCTCCTCCATTTTCCACTATGACTTGACGGCAATGTTCCAAAAGCTTTTTTCCTACAAATTCTGCTATTGCTCCCGCTACTGCAGCCATAGGTCCCACTCCTACCTCTTGAGCTGCGTCGGCCATAGCTCTTACGATAGAAGGCATTTTTTCTTCTGGTGGAAATGGTTTGAAAGTAATTTTGAAATCAGGATGTTTATAAATATATTGCTCTATATCCCTACGACACCAAATCAGAGCCTCCTCGGTCTCTTTGGATAGTTTCTTATCAGCCAAGACGAGCAGGTTGCTTTCCTTGATTTCTATTTGGAAGGAATGAAGACCGCCTGGTCTAATCAGACCTCTATATATCATCTTTTCTGTATTTAAAAACACCTGGAGTAAATCCTCCCTCTCATTGTTCTTCGCTGCTGGTTACTTGCATCTCACTGGTTAATTAGTTCATTATTCATTAACCTGCTAACCCGTTAGTTAACTGGTTAATTGGTTAAATGGTTAATTCTCCCCTCACTCCAGAGGAGAGAGCACTACTCACCAATTAACCACTCACCATCTTACTGGTTTTTGTCAATGAATTATGAACTACTGGGGAGTTCCATTCCTACAGCTTTTCTTATCAGATTCCCTAATCTTTGTTCGGCTATTCCAGAAGCCTCACCCCTGGAATCAGGAATAATAGTTATAAGAGGAGAAGATTTTTTTTCACTTAATTTTTCGATTAAGTCTAAGCACTTTGCGGCTAAAGACTGGGTAACAAAGATAATTCCATATTTCTCTTCCTCAAATAACTTATGTAGCGTTCTTTTAACACCTTCTATTTCTTCATTGATTACTATGTCTATCCCGATTCCCAAGAAAGGAAGCGAAGTCTGTCTGTCTGCAATAATAATCATTTTGAGCATAGGGCTCACTCCGTTTAAACGAAAAACTAAAAGCGCAAAGCGAAAAACTA
>CAZQMG010000086.1:4069-6859 GCA_964594375.1 uncultured Clostridia bacterium
CGAAAAACTAAAAGCGCAAAGCGAAAAACTATAATTCAAAACTCAAAACTTATTTTTCTTTCTTTGAATTTGATTTTGAATTTTACGTCATTGTTTTGCGTTTTTCGCTTTACATTTTACGCTTTTAGATCCCAGGATTGCTCGCAGATGCTTTATTTCTTGTTTTCTAAGAAAGATGTAGTTAACTAACGGTTCTCTTCCTAAAGTTATATAGAAACCACAATAGGTATGTTCCAAAATATATTCGTCAAAAAACTTATGCAGGCTAAAAAGGGAGTTTTCTTTTTTCTGTTCCTCTAAAGCTAATCTTATAGCCTCTCCATAATCGGTGTTTCTCAATTCTTCCTCCATGGTTTCTAATGGCTCAGAAATCATCCAAAGTAGTTGTTGCTTATTTATTATTCCCCCTTCTGCAAAAACTTCTTCCGTAGGAGCTGTTTCTCCCCAAAAAAGTTTTAGCCTGAAAAAAGCCTTTATATTGAAAGAGTCAATTTGCAGTTGAATCAAACGGGCGAGAAAAGGGTCAGGATACTTCTTCATCTCTAAAACCAGCCATTGGAAAAATTGCCTATTTAGGAAATCGTCTATAAATCGTAGTGAATGCCTATTGTCCATCAAAGAAAAAATCTCCTGTAAAATATCTCTAACCCCAGGAACAAGCTCGCTAAAATCTTCTTTAGCAATGGATTCCTCAAGGAGTGTCAGGTCTAATGTACCTGCTTCAGATAGAGGCGGTCTTAAAAAGAGTGAGTTTCCAGAAAAAACTCTTTCCTGGAAATGAGTCTTCAATAATACCTTCAGATTATAAAAGTCGTTATCTAACCAAAATAGATCTATCAGCTCTGGTTGGGGACAAAAATATCGCACTTCTTCATAAGTTCTTTTTAGCTCCCTATCCAGACCTCTTTCAAATTCTTCTTCTTTTTGTATATCCTTCATAGACTCTGAGTAGGGAAAAGTTTTATTGAGTACTTGTAAAACTTCTTCTATCTTGCCTGACTGCCTCATTCGTATAAAATCAGCTTCTTTCAAAAGATACAACTCAAGCGCTCTCACTCTTCCTGTAGTATAAGCATAACGAGTATCTTTACTTAGAACTTCTGTATATTTCAAGGTCATTCTATACTATTCCCTCTTTACTAAGCCTTGTTGATGACGATTCTTATCTAAAGATTCCATTACCGTTTGAGCAATTTTCTCGGCTGCTCGAGGACAAGCCAGTTTCCTTGCTCTCTTCCGCCAGCTTTCTAAATCAAAAGAATTGTCTTTAAGATTGTTTATTAGACGAATGATGGCTTCTCTGCTGTTTAGCTCAAAGGCAATTTCTTTCCGTAGAAGAAGTTGCTTATTTCTTCTTTCCTGCCCAGCTAAAGAATCGACAATTCCTAGAGGAAGCTCTTTGACTAATGCTTCAGCAGTGGTAAGTCCTCCCGGTTTACTAATCAATAAATCAGAAACTTCCATTAATTCATCAACCTGCCTGGTATATCCAAAGAGTTTTAAAGGCAGACTTATTTTGGTTCGAATCCCCTCGAGTTCCTTCCTTAAACGCCTATTGGCTCCCGTTACTACTAATAATTGGAGAGGAAGGTTTGAGCTGTCTAAGCTGAAAACAATTTCCCGCAGTGAACCTACCCCCTGCCCCCCTCCCATTAAAAGAATAGTAAATAGACCCTCTTTCAGCTCCCATTTTTTCTTTAACTCTTTACTATTATGAGATTTAGAAAAATTAAGGGAAGTAGGTATTCCCGTGATTCTAATCTTCTTGAGATCAATTCCTTCCCCTACGAGCTTCTCCTTCAGTTCCTTATGAGGTAGGAAGTATATATCCACATTTTCGTAGAACCAATAAGGATGAATACAAAAGTCAGTAGGTACAGCAGCCAAGAGATAATTTTCTTTCTTTACTCTTTTTATCACAGAAGATAAAGCACAAGCTACGCTATGAGTACATATTACTACCTGAGGTTTAAAAGGAAGAAATACTTTTTTGTAAAGCTTTAAATAATTTAAGCGATATAGCAAATTGGTTAATCCATAGGTTAACCAATATATTTCCTTGCTATCCCAGATAAAGTTCCAAAACCAAGGGGTTACCTTTATTACAGTATTGTAGAGGTCTTTTAGTAGACGTCTTACCAGAGAGTTTCCATGACGAAATAGATTCTCACTTTTTATCTCTACTTCAGGATAGAATTCCTTTAGTGCCTGTCTGATAGCTTCTGCTGCCTGTCTGTGACCAGTAGCAGCAGCCATATACAAAAGAAGAACTCTCAACTTTCTATGCGGTCCTTTCATTTTTCAACTCTTTGCAATTAGCGGTTAGTTCATAGTTCGTCGGTAAGAGAATGAATGACAAATTGTTCCCCTCACCTTAATCCTCTCCCCTGTGGGGAGAGGAAACGAGTATCGAGTATATAAAATCTAGATCCTTTTCTCTTCTCCTTGAGCAACGAGCGACTAGCGACGAGCAACGAATTTAGGCTCTCCCAGAAACCAATAATCTAGATAGTGATAAAAATAGTCCTGCACAATTTAAATAAAATTATCAGCCGCCTTTTTGTATAACTTAATTTTGCCTGCAGGAAAGAGAAAACAAAAATCAGCTAATCTTTCAGCTATCCAAATAGGCCAAAGATGAAGGAAGATAACAGAAAAAATCCCCAATCTATATAAGCAAAACAGTCACACTCTTCCTTCCTGTTTTATCTGCTTCAGTTGTTACTAAACACTATCACATGCTCTCCTCTATGTCAAGAAATGTTCATTGTTCGTAGTTCGTTGTTCATT
>CAZQMG010000087.1:0-6732 GCA_964594375.1 uncultured Clostridia bacterium
AGAAGAAGAAGGAATATTTATCCTTACTCTATCCCCTTTTCTTAAGAGATAGTCCTGTTCTTTGGTCTGTTCATTCACCAAAATGTTGTTTTTTTGAATTAACTCTTGAATAAGAGAACGAGAAAGATGCGGCAGTTGCTTCTTTAAAAAAAGGTCTATTCTTGCAATTTCCTTCTCTTTTACCAAAAATGAATAGCAAGATAGCTCATAGCTCATAGTTGAACTTACCCCCTCACCTCAATCCTCTCCCCCGTGGGGAGAGGGAAGGGAAAGGGGAAAAAAGAAATTTCCCATACTATCGAGATAAATAGTTGCTTTTGAGGATTTCTATAAATAAGAGCACTGCGCCTATACAAATAGTTATGTCGGCAACATTAAAGACTGGCCAGAAACGAAAATTTAGAAAATCAACTACATTTCCATCCCAGAGTCGATCAAAAAAGTTCGCCAGTAGACCTCCCCATAATAATCCTAGACTAATCTTTTGCCATCGGCTTTTTGGAGAAATTTTTCCTAAAAGAAATAGCAGGACAGCAATTATTATGCCGCTCACTACAATAATAGAAATAGTTGGTGGAAAAAACAAACCAAAAATAATTCCTCTATTTTTCAGATAAGTCAAATAGAAAAAATCATTAATTATGGGAATGGATTCTCCTGGAGAAAGATTTAGTTTAACATAAAATTTACTCAACCAATCAATACAAAAAACAATACCTGTCACCACGAATGCAAGCATGAGTATTCTCGTATCTGGTTGTTCGTATCTCGGACGGAAAAGAAGAAAAAAGGGGAGGAGCTGGTTTTTCCCGTAGTTTTCATTTTACCCTTTCTATCAATTCTTGAACTTCTTTTTGCTCGATATCTTCCAGTCTTGCACCGATCTTTTCAACAACTTTGCCTGCAAAATAGCTACCTATGTGGCCGCAAATTCTTAAATTATAGGTAGAGCAGATACCGTATAGAAATCCTGCTGCAAACATATCGCCAGCCCCGGTTGTATCCACTGCTCTCGCTTCATAGGCTGGTATCTTGTATCTTGTGTTACCCTGCTTAACATGGGATCCATATTTACCAATTTTCACTATTGCTATTTTACTTAATTTCGCTATGGAATTTAGTGCTTCTGATGGTTCTAAACCGATAAGAGCCCTGGCTTCTTCTTCATTGGCAAAGACAATATCAGCGTATTCTCTAATTATTTCCTTAATAGTTGCTCTATTTCTAATTACTATGCCCGGATCGCCCAGGTCAAGGCTGATTACTGTGCCATGCTCTTTAGCAAATTGCATTGCATGCACTGAAACCTCTCTCAACTGTTTATCTTCAAGTTGATAACCTTCAACATGGAGTATTTTACTATCTCTTAACTCTTGCAGAAGAATATCGGCTTTTTCCAGATGTAATGCCGCACCCAGATGTGTAGCAAACGTTCTTTCGCTATCAGGGGTTATGAATGTTATTGCATGACCCGTTACTCCTTTTGACCTGCCCAGTTTTGGCCTTACCCCACTCTCAGACATCCTTCTTTCGTATATATCACCGTCGGCGTCTTTCCCTACCTTGCCACAGAAAACTACACTACTGCCAAGGAGTGCTGCTCCATATAATGTGTTAGCAGAACTTCCACCGGGAGCAATCTTAACTCTGTACTTTTCAATCTTTTTTAATAGTCTCCTTGACTCCTCTTCTCCGATTAGATGGAATTGTCCTTTTTTTAGATTGAGTTCCAATAGTTCGCTGTCATCTATTTCTATTAATAAATCTATCAGTGCCGAACCTATCCCGAATATATCATACTTCACATTCATAATTTTCTAAAATTGCGCTACATACTTCATTACCTTAGGAGGGTGGTGATAAAGTAGAGGTTTCATTTATGAAACACGCTCTGCTAACAAGTCCGATAAATCGGACCTCTACAATATTTGGGTTTTTCACCTCCCTCTCAGGCCTTTGTTAATGATATCTGGACAGTGCCTACAGAAAGAGAAATTTCGCGAATCTCGCTAGAATCATCCAAGTGTTCAACAATATCCACGGCTAAGGTCTCA
The DNA here is from genome assembly GCA_964594375.1 of uncultured Clostridia bacterium. Taxonomy (GTDB): domain Bacteria; phylum Aerophobota; class Aerophobia; order Aerophobales; family AE-B3A; genus AE-B3A. The sequence goes on from CAZQMG010000087.1 coordinate 2,055, forward strand.
TCTTTGATGAAGGAAGTATATTCCTCGATAGCTTTACCTATCTGAGTTGATGAGGTAGTTATAGCAAGATTAATACGGTCTTCTACGTTTAACTCTGTATCTTTTCTGAGAACCTGACAATGTCTCAGTATTTCACGTATCCATCCTTCTCGTTCAAGAGATTCAGTGACTTTTATATCAAGAGCTACTACTATATTCTCTTTCCTCTCCAGGATAATATTTGGTCTTGGCTGAGCTTTCACCAAAAACAAATTATAAGGAAGTTCTTCTTTCCATCCCGGTAAATCAATGTTCTTCTTTTTTTTTACGTGATCTACTACATAGTTCATCTGACTAAAAGATAACTCCTCAAGCAGCGCCTTTACGGTCGACAAATTCTGTCTTAATACTTGGCCTGCCTTACGAAAATCAAGAGTTAAGTACTCAAATTGCAGACTTTCCTCGGAATCTAAATATTCAATTTGCTTGACATTTATCTCATTTCGGATCGTTGCAGCCATTAATTCCGAGGACTCGATAATATACTTAGGACCTACCAGATACAATGTTGATAAGGGTTGTCTTATTTTTAGATTAGAACGCTTCCTTATTCTTAGTGCCAGATTCAAGACCTTGCGGACCTCTTTAACATCCCTAAGAATCTTATCGTTTTGCCAACGTTTCTCCAGAGTCGGCCAATCGGCAAGATGTACCGATAGAGGTGCTTGAGCATCAAAAGGACGTACGCCTTCTTGCCAAATAGCTTCTGTTAAAAAGGGTACGACTGGCGACATTATGATCACGGTTGTCCTTATCACCTGGTATAAAGACCAATATCCGACGAGTCTATCTTCCGATAACCTACCAATCCAAAAACGGCGTCGATTCGTCCGTACATAGAAGTTGGAAACGTCCTCAGTGAATGAATCAAACTCTCTAATGACAGTCGGTGTATCGTAATCTTGCATGGCAGAAGTAACATCAGTCACAAAAAGGTATAGGCGAGCTAACAGCCATTGGTCGCTGCTGTTAAGTTGGTCTGACAGTCCCTTAATCTTCTCAAAATTCGGCATATCCAGGCGAGCATAGGTTATGAAGAAAACATAAATGTTCCAAAAAGATAATAGGCGCCTTCTGGCTTCGTAACCCAAGCTATATCCAAAACGGATATCATTTGCAGGATTTTTGCTTGCGAAGTAATAGCGTAGTGTATCTACCCCCATTTTTTCAGCAACATCATCAAGCTTAATCATAAAGCTTGTTTTTGAAAATGGTCTACCATCTTCTGCGACAACACGTTCATATGTTAGTACTCTTTCGTAAGGAGAACGATTATCAAGAGTAACTCCCATAAAAAGCATTGAGTAAAACCAGAGCCGGATTTGCTCTCTCATTTCACAGACCCATTCAACTGGATACCATTCCTTCCAAGCGCTCCTGTCCTTTAGGTATCCCCGGGTAGAATATGGAACTATTCCGGCGTCTAACCAACAATCTCCAACTTCTTGGACGCGTGAAACCTTGTTTCCGCATTCAGGACAATTAATCTTTATTTTATCAATCCAGGGACGGTGAAGTTCTGGAACCGACTTCACATCATCATCACTTGATTTTTCTAGTTCATCCAAAGAACCCACAACTGTAAGTTTTCCACACACAGAACATTTGTAAAAAGGTAAGGGAAGACCCCAAAAACGTTTGCGAGAGATACACCAATCACCCATATTTCGTAACCAATCTTCCATTCGTTTACCCATGAACTCTGGCTGCCATTTGACCTTGGCTGATGCTTTTATCATGGCCGGACGGATATCCTTGCAGCTAATAAACCATTCACTAACCAGACGAAAGATTAGCTCATTCTTACATCGCCAGCAAATAGGGTAACTATGCTTATGCATATAATGATGAAAGAGCTTATTTTTCCGTCTCAAATGACCAATTATTTCTTCAGCCGAAGATAGTGCTCTTTTTCCCTCTAGCCATCCATACCCTGAAACATAAAGTCCTTCATCATCAACTGGTGACAGCATCGCTAGGCCTAATTTGGTTCCAAGTTCGTAGTCCTCCCGTCCACATCCCGGCGCAATATGAACAACACCTGTTCCTTCACTCGGATCTACTGCATCCCAGGCGACTATCCTGTGCTCTAGTTGCTTCTGAACTTCTAATTCAGATAAAATCGGTTCATATGACAATCCGGCTAGTTCCTTACCTGGAAATTGTTTAATAATCTTATATTTTCTATCCTTAAGAATATGTAGAACATCGGAGCAAACGATGACTGGGACCTCCTCTTGCTCTATCTCTACCTCACAATACTCGAGATTGGGATTCACTGCTAGAGCCACATTGGCAGCTAATGTCCACGGGGTGGTAGTCCAAACCAGGATATGGGCATTTCGTTCTTTTAAGAATAATTTGATAAAGACAGCAAGGTGCTTCATCTCCTTATAGGAACCGGCCATCTCATGTTCTGAGAGGCTTGTGCCACAGCGAGGACACCATGGCATAGTTAGTTGGGAGTGATAAATCCATCCGTTTTCATGACATTTCTTCAGAAAATGCCATATCCCAAGAATGTTTGAATTGTGGTAGGTATAATAGGAATGTTCCCAGTTCATCCACTGACCAAGGCGAATAGACTGCCGGGTCTGGATCTTGGAAAATTTTTCAACTCGTGCTCTACAAGCCTTACTGAAGTTGTCAAGACCAAATTTTACTATGTCAGGTTTTCCATGGAACCCGAGTTCCTTCTCTACCTCAACTTCCACCCACAGTCCTTGACAGTCAAATCCATTCTGATAATGAGACCTGTATCCACGAAGAGCTTTATATCGAAGAAAAATGTCTTTAAGAATTCGTCCCCAGGCGTGATGAACTCCCATTGGGTTATTAGCTGTGATGGGGCCATCAATAAACCGAAATGGCGGACCACTTTCATTTTTCTTTTGCAATTTCTTAAAACATTTATTCTCTTCCCAAAACTTCAATATCTCGTGTTCATTTGAGATAAAATCAGCATTCGAGTTCATCGATTTTGCTCTCACTACTTGTTATTCTCCTTGCCCATTCAAATCTCTCCTAGTATTCCTTTTATCAGTCTTGTCATTTTGGGTTCGGCCAGATTAGCTACTTTAATGAGTTTAGCTAAATTTACCGGTTCCAGCTTGTCGGGGAAACACTCATCAGTTATACAACTAATACCCAACACTTTCAGACCGCTGTGCTTGGCCACAATCACTTCAGGAACTGTGGACATACCTACTGCATCTGCTCCGATTAGACGTAGGAATCTATACTCGGCTGGTGTTTCAAGATTGGGGCCGCTAACTGCTACATAAACTCCTCGATGGATTCTGATTCTCTCCCGCATAGCGACCTTTTCGTAAAGTTCAATTAATTCCTTATCGTACGGTTCACACATATCAACAAAACGGGGACCCAGTTTATCATCATTAGGCCCCATTAGGGGATTATTGCCGATTAGGTTGATGTGGTCAGTAATGACCATCAAATCTCCTGCTTTGAAATTGGGATTCATTCCTCCAGCTGCATTGGATTCTATAATGATATTCACTCCCAAGTACTTCATTACTCTCAGGGGAAAAGTAATTTCCTCTAGAGAATAGCCCTCGTAAAAATGAAATCTCCCCTGCATTGCTATGATCATTTTGCCAACAAGCCTGCCCAGGATTAGGCTCCCCTCATGCCCAGGAGTGGTAGAAACAGCGAAATAAGGAATATTCTGATAGGAAAGTTTGCTCTCAATTTCTATCTCTTTAGTCAAATCCCCCAAGCCAGTACCCAGAATTATTCCTATTCGAGGTTTAATTTTCGTTTTACTTTGAATGAATTCTCCTGCCTCTTTTATTTTTTCCCTCAATGATATTTCCATTGTTATCACCTTATAATTCTATTTTCTCAGGATTTTGAGCTTGATGGCGATGTTCTGTGCCGGCATAAATCTTAAGTTTCTTAAGCATTTTGCTTCTTAATTTGTTTTTTGGTAACATTCCCCTTACTGCTTTCTGGATAATTAAAGCAGGCTTTTTCTCTAGTAATTTTTCATATACTATTTCTTTCATTCCTCCCGGATAACCAGAATAATGATAGTATATCTTCTTTTTCTCTTTGTTTCCGGTGACCTTCACCTTTTTTGCATTTATGACTACTACAAAATCGCCTGTATCCAGAAAAGGAGTGTAAATCGGTTTATTTTTTCCAGATAATATCTGGGCAATCTTGCTGGCTAATCTACCCAGGATTTTCCCCTCTGCATCTACCAAATACCAATTCTTTTTTATCTCTGTTTTCTTTGGAACATAGGTTTTCATTTTTCAAATCTCCTTGATTTATAGCGGGTAGCGTTTAGCGTATAGTAAAACCCTAAAAACATTATATGGCCTTAAGATTTATTGTATACGCTATCCGCTACTATATGAAACGTCTTATATATTTTCGCTTATCTGTAGAGGTTTGATTCATCAAACCCGCTAATTTTCTGGCTTCATAAATGAAGTCGCTACAAGGGATACGCAATTATTTATGTCGTTTCATATAAATGGTGGCGCTACGGGGATTCGAACCCCGGTCAAATGGCTGAGAACCATCCATCCTAGTCCCCTAGACGATAGCGCCATTGGCTGGGGGAGGAGGATTCCTTCTTCCCCCATCGCTTCGCTCTTCCTCCGAAGTC
>CAZQMG010000088.1:0-6584 GCA_964594375.1 uncultured Clostridia bacterium
GGAGAATAAGATGAAGAGAATCGTGATTGGCTTATTGTGCGTCTGCTTGTTATTATCTTTTGCCGCAGGCGTCGGTGCTAAAAAACTGAAATTTGCCTTTATGCCAGGCATTGCAGATCCTTTCTACTTCACTATGGAGAAAGGAGCCAAAGCAATGGCAGAGGAATTAGGGGTTGAGTTAATCGTAGGAGAGTTCCCCAAGGCCTGGGGGCCAGAATATCAGGTACCTATTCTGAAAGCCCTTGTTGCTCGTGGCGATATTGACCTGCTCTTCACTGCTCCTACATCGACAGAAGCTCTGATTCCTGTACTGAAAGAGATTTATGATAGCGGAATTCCGATTATCACTGTTGATACTTACCTGGGAGACGGCGACTACTCTAAGCCTAGTAATTACAATTTCCCCTTGTCCTACATCGGTACTGACAATTTCCTGGGAGGTCAAGTGGTTGCCGGCGCTATGGCTCTCTTGCTTGGCGGGAAAGGGAAGGTATTCCTGGAGAACACCAATCCGGATGTCTCCAGTGTTATGGGCCGAGAAAATGGGTTCAGGGCAGGAATAGAGATATTTCCCGACATGGAGTTAGTAGGGGTAGAATACTGTTTGGATTTACAGGAGACAGCGGCAGCTCAGGTCAGTGCAGCTCTACAAAAGGACCCTGATATTGCTGGAGTCTTTGGAGTGAACGTATTCAGCGCTCAAGGGGCATATCAAGCTGTAGCTAGCGCCGGATTGGTAGGAGCAGTAAAAATCGCCACCTGGGATGCTACTCAGACACTTATTGAAGCCTTGCGAAAAGGTGAGATAGAACTTATCTTAGCCCAGATGCCAGCGGAAATGGGCGCCTTGTGCGTAGAGTGGGGATATAAGTATCTCACTGAAGGTGCAGAGATACCTAAGAAGGTCATCCCGGGATTCTTTGTCTTCACTAAGGACAACGTCAACGATCCGGATGCACAACAGTACATTTACAAATAAGAGGAGATGAGAGAGCAAGAGGTGAAACTAGGATTGCCTGAAATGGAGACGACATAGAGCCATCTGGTTCGTGTCGTCTCCTTTCACTGAACAGGCTTTAGATGAGAACAACAGATAATCCTTCTGCTATGCACAAGAAAAGAGGCAGAAAAACACTCAGCCATCTTGCCAGGAACTGGGCCCTGCTTTTCCTGATATGCATGCTTATCCTCTTCAGTATCCTGGGGAAAAATTTCTTTGGTCTCAGGAATTTTTCCAATATTGTCCTGGCTGCTACCACCCTCCTATTATTGGCAACGGGTGAGACTTTTGTCATCATCAGCGGGGGTATTGACCTATCCATCGGTTTCGTAATGGGATTTGTTTGCGTTGTCTCCGCTATAGTAATGAGAGATTTACATGCTGCCGGTCTCCCCCAGGTTATCAGCATTATGGCCGGATGTTCGGTGGGAATACTTCTAGGACTCATTCCAGGACTTATCAACGGGATTCTTATAGCCAGGCTCAGGGTTCCGCCTTTTATTGCCACTCTGGGGATGTGGGGCATAGCCAACGGTCTGGCCTGGAGATTTTCCGAGGGTTTTCCCATAGCTTTTCTGCCGCCCAGGGTAAGGGACATTGGCATGGCCTATATTGCCTATTTCTCGCCAAAAACGGGACTTAGCTTTTTCTCTAGACCGGTCCTGACCGAACGAGCTGACATTTGGAACCTGATGAAGATCATCCCGCTTCCTGTTCTTGTTATAGCTATCCTTCTAGTGATATTTGCTTTTGTCCTTGCCAAGACAAGATTTGGTCAGCATACCTACGCCATAGGGGGTAGTGTGGATGCGGCTGAACGGGCTGGCATCAACGTTTCCCGCCATTTAATTAAAACCTATACGATATCAGCTTTTTTTGCATCTTGTGCCGGAGCACTGCTGGTATTCAAGATTAACATGGGAGTTCACACCCAATATACCTCAAGTTATGAGCTCTTTGCTATTGCCGCAGTCGTTATTGGCGGAGCGAGTCTAATGGGAGGAAAAGGAAATATCTGGGGTACGATCATCGGGGTGCTGCTTATTGGCACTCTGAATAATGGTCTGATGCTTATGGGTCTACCAATTTTTTATCGATACATAGCTGTAGGATGTATCCTCATTGTGGCTGTGCTTATTGACCAATTCTTCCCAGAGCTAGTGTATAAGGAATGATGGACAAAGCGGATTTTAGAGAAATATTGGTCATTCTGGTAAAGAGATGGATCCTGATCTTTCTTGCCATTGAATTGGTTTTCTTTGCTATTTTTGGAACCAACTATCTAAGCCTGAGAAATCTGCAGAATATTCTGCTCACTTCCACTGTTGTGCTCCTGCTGGCAACCGGTCAGACTTTTGTCATTATCACTGGAGGAATTGACCTGTCAGTTGGTTTTATGGTGGGATTCAGCGGGGTCATTTGCGCCAAAGTAATGGTAACCTTACAGGCAGCCGGAATTTCCCAATCTGTGGCTGTCTCCTCTGGCATCGCCGCCGCTCTGCTCCTGGGTTTGCTTCCTGGACTAATCAATGGATTACTGGTAGCCAAACTGCGGGTCCCTCCTTTCATTGCCACTTTTGGAATGTATGGAATTGCCTACGGCTTTGCCGAGATAATCTCTAATAATGTTCCGATACACAATTTACCCACGTTGGTATCTTCCATAGGACACGGATATCTTATCTATTGGCTCCCTGAAAAAGCCTTTACCTTTTTCAAAATACCAGAGAATATTACCAGGCTTGAGCTACAGAATCTGGTGCCTATTGTTCCCAATGTTACCATTATCGCCTTTATTTTTGTTGCTATATTTGCTTTTATCCTGGCCAAAACTCGCTTTGGTCAGCATACCTACGCCATAGGGGGTAGTGTGGATGCGGCTGAACGCTCTGGCATCAACGTTAAGAGGCATCTAATAAAAGTCTATATGATCTCCTCTTTCTTCGCTTCCTTGGCTGGAGTATGCTACGTTCTAATGTTTATCACAGGCAGAGCGCCTGCTGGAAGCGCACGTCTTCTAGATGCGGTCGTAGCAGTGGTTATCGGCGGAGCCAGTCTCTACGGCGGGACCGGAAGTATAGGGGGGACAATCATCGGGGTATTGATTATCGGAGTTTTGGAGATAGGTTTGGTCAATCTCGGGGTACCAACCTACAATCTTTACATAGCTGTTGGTTGCATCCTCATTCTTGCTGTACTTGTTGATCAGTTTCTTCCCAAATTAGTTCACGGAAAGGATTAGGCAAAATGGAGCCACTACTGGAAGTCAAGAACATTACCAAACGATTTGGCGGTCTCATTGCGGTAGACAACATGGATATGAAAATATTCCCGGGCGAGGTAGTGGGACTCCTGGGAGACAATGGGGCCGGAAAATCCACTTTGATAAAAGTTATTTCCGGTGTTTATCGTGCCAACAAGGGAAAGATTTTTTTTGCAGGAAAAGAAACCAGAATAGATAATCCGATGCATGCTCTCAAAATAGGTATTGAGACCATCTACCAGGACCTTGCCCTGGCCGAGAATCTGAATGTCTATTCAAACATCTTCCTGGGAAGAGAAAAATTGAAACGTTTCCTGGGTCTTATTAAAATTCTGGACCATGACTATATGCTCTCTGAATCGAGAAAAGTATTGGACCAGTTAGAGATAGAGGTTCCTTCACTAAAAAAACAGATTAGGACTCTATCCGGTGGTCAAAGACAAGCCGTAGCAATCTCCAGGTCAATTTATTGGGATGCCAAGCTTCTTATTATGGACGAGCCTACTGCTGCCCTGGGAGTAGTTGAACAAAAAAACGTTCTCAACTTAATAAAGACATTGAGCTCTCAGGATATACCCGTATTAATTATTAGCCATCAACTGCACGACGTTTTTTCAGTGGCTACCAGACTCCTGATAATGCGCCGAGGAAAAAAGATAGCCGAGAGAATGACCAAAGAAACTACTACCGACGAAATTGTAGGGCTGATAGTCGGTTCTATACCGGGTGATTACGACCATGTCAATACTGATGCCTCAAAAGGTTCAGATGTGAATAGAAGACACTTTGCCTCCAAAAGCGGCAAGAACCACAGATCGAAACAGAATCAAGGATAATTGAGCTGAAATTACTGGAATTGCTGCCAGGAAATATGACCGGAAAAAATGTCCGGACATGGCATACCATGATTAGATTCTCATCATTACTGCCTTTTCGGCCTAGCAAACAAAAAAAGAGAGGAGTATGACTTTTTTATATGAAACGACATAAATAATTGCGCATCCCTTGTAGCGACTTCATTTATGAAGCCAGAAAATTAGCGGGTTTGATGAATCAAACCTCTACAGATAAGCGAAAATATATAAGACGTTTCATATAGATCGGCCCAGAAATTTGACAAAACGTACAAAAAATGCTACAATATATTATATATAACATATAACACAGCTGAGGTCATCCATATGAAGAGGTAGGTTATGAAAAAGAAAACCTCAATCGGGGGATGGGCGTATATATGGGGTGGATACCAAGAGGATCCTATTCCCCTGGAAACTGTGCTTGAGGCGCTTTCTGCCCAAGGTTTTGATGGGATTGAGATGGCAGCGTTCCCACCGCATCTCCAACCCAATACAAAGGAAAGGCGCAAAGAAATCAAGAAAATGCTCATCGACTATGGCCTGGAAGTATCCGGATTAGCGGCACCGTTTCCCTCACCAGCAACTACCAAGAACAATGATTATCTCGATGTAGTTAAGAGAAATCTAGAAATCTGTGACGACCTCCGTATTCCTAAATTAAGAGTTGACACCGTTGATGCTCCCACAACCATACCCGGGGGTATGAATTATGAAACATGCTTTGCCAAAGTCACCGAAGTCTGGAATATGGCCGCTGATATCTGCACAAAGAGCGGGGTAAAGCTAATTTGGGAATTCGAACCGGGTTTTCTCTTTAATAAACCGAGCGAAGTAATCCACATGGTTTACAAAGTGGATCATCCCAATTTCTCAATTCTCTTTGATTCGTGTCACGCCCATATGTGCTCAGTGGTGGGGTCCCGGCAGCTGGGTCAAAAAGAGACCCTGGATGGTGGCGTGGTTCAATTTGCCCATATGTTAACGGGAAAAATTGGCCACATCCATCTGATTGATTCAGACGAAACCTTGCACGATGATGAAACCAGCACCCACGCTCCTCTTGGTACCGGAGTGTTAGATTTCGACAAAATCATCCCCGCTATCCTGGAAGCCGGCTATGATGATGAATGGTGGACTATTGATTTGTGTTTCTGGCCAAAAGCACTGCAGGTGACTGAAGATAATAAGAGATATCTTGACAGTCTTATTGAGAAATTTGGCTAAGAGGAAAAAAAGATCTGTTGCTAGCCTTGATTTCGCCAGGACTAAGGAGTAACACAAGTGGCTGAGAGAATGAAGGCGCAAGTTTTCTATGAAGCGGAAAAAATGTTGCTTGAGGAAATTCCAGTTCCTCCAGTTACAGAAACCGACGTATTGGTAAGAGTGAAAAATGTAGGGATATGCGGCTCGGATATATCTTACTATTACGGTCTCAGTCCGCTGGGCACCCCCACCGGAAAAGGGCCGTTAGTTCTCGGTCACGAATTCACTGGGGAAATTGTCAAGGTGGGGAAAGTTCCGAAACAACTAGGTCTTTTTGCACAAGGAGACCGAGTAGTGGTCAATCCGGTTCAGAATTGCAATGCCTGTTACGCTTGTGCTGCTGGCCAGACGCATCTCTGTGAAAACACAAGCGTCCCTGGGGTTAGTACAAACGGTGCTTTTGCTGAATACTGCCTCTCAAAATACACTGGTCTCTTCAAATTACCTGACAATGTAAGCTATGCTGCAGGTGCTTTTACCGAACCTTTAGCCTGTGTTGTATATGGCATGAAAAAACTGGATGTTGAACCAGGTCAATTCGTGGCCATTTTTGGTCCTGGCCCGATGGGGCAGATGATGATTCAAATGGCCAGATCGATTGGCGCAGGAAAAATCGCACTAATTGGCACTAGAGATTATCGTTTGCAGATAGGCAAGAAATTCGGAGCAGACTACATATTCAATACCAGCGATAAACAGTCAAAATACTACGTAAAGAACCTTAAGGAAGCAATCTCCCAGATAACCAGCGGCAAACTCGCCCAAAGGGCAATCGTTCCCACAAGCTCTAATGAAGCCTTCCAGGAAGCAATCAAAATCACCGGAAATTCCTCCATAATCGTACATTTTGGCCTGCCCAATCAAGGCGATGTTATCCGTGTTCCTGCGCTTAGCTTCCACACCATGGATAAAGAGATTAGATCATCATGGCTTGCACCACTATCATGGCCTAGTGCAATCCGCTCAATAGCAGAAGGACTGGTGAATGTTGAGGCAATGGTTACCCACACCTATCCTTTAGAAGAAGCCGAAAAGGCTATAATAAACTTGCGTAATAGAACTGATAATCCCATGAAAGTCCAAATTACTCCATAAGATCTTGAACCAGAAAAACTGGCATTGAATACGACCATTCTATAGCAAGGTAATAAAGATGAGAACACGACCAAAGGGAGGTGAGATATTAGACAGGTCACTAGCT
>CAZQMG010000089.1:0-6448 GCA_964594375.1 uncultured Clostridia bacterium
AAAGTATTCTTTCCTCAGTTCAAGAAAGGTAAGCAAGGAATCGAAGTTGAAAAAGTATGAAAAGGGGACGGTTCTATTTTTTAGAGAAAGGACAAATTGCTTCAAAGAATCTCAGCAAAAAAATAGAACCGTCCCCTTTTCATAAAAAGATTGTTTGAAAAAATCTTTAAGGCCGGGAGCGTTTTAGCCGTAGAATAAAGGAGACTGCCAAGATGACCAAAGTATTCTTTCCTCAGTTCAAGAAAGGTAAGCAAGGAATCGAGGTTGAAAAAGGAAGTATTCTAAGTTGTGCAAGGAAACTTGGTATAGAGATATCCTCAGAATGTGGCGGAAGAGGCCTTTGTGGTAAATGTAGAGTGAGAGTTGAGGGAAAGGAAGCCTTAACCCCAAAAACAGAGATAGAGAAGAGCTTCAAATTAGACAGAGATGAAAGGCTAGCTTGTCAGGCAAGAGTTTTGCGATCCGGTAGTATCCGCGTCTTCATTAAAAGCATGGGTAAGTACACCATTCTCTCGGATACAATTAAGGATGAAATTAGGCTAGAGCCTTTTGTCTATAGGAAAAATGACAAAGTTTATTGGCAAGATAGACAATTAGATGAATCCAAAGACGGAATTTACGGCCTGGCCATAGATGTAGGCACTACTACTCTTGCATCGCAGATAATCGATCTGGAATCAGGCAAAAGGATAGCTACTTTCACTGGCAAGAACCCTCAGGCCTCCTTTGGAGACGACGTAATCTCGCGAATTGACTACACCATGAGGAACAAAAATGGGCTAAGGGAGCTACAAAATATTGTCATCAAGGAAATAAACGCAGGTCTTACAAGGATTGCTGAAAAAAAAGGAGAAATCCTGGAAAATATCTATGAAGCCGTAGTGGTGGGAAATTCTACCATGCGCAATATCTTCTTCGGGGTTGATGTCTCCTCCCTGGGAGTGATTCCCTTTGAGCCTTTAACATGTGAGCCCATAAACAGGAAAGCTAAAGAGTTGGGTCTAAAGATTAATCCCCAGGCCAATGTTTATGGAGCTCCTTTAATTGGTGGTCATGCTGGAGCAGATGCCTTAGCCGATATTATTGCCACCGGGCTCTACAAGGTCGAGAGGCCATCTATGGTCATAGATATAGGAACTAATGGGGAGGTTGTCATCGGTAATAAAGAGAGGATATTAACCGCTTCTTGTGCTGCCGGAGGTGCCTATGAGGGAGCAGCAATAAGTTCCGGAGTGGGAGCTGTAGAAGGAGCGATAAATAATATCAGAATAATAAATGGAAGGGCAGACTATGAGACCATCGGCAATAAGCCTCCTTTGGGTATTTGTGGTTCCGGTTTGATTGATCTATTAGGTGAGTTATTGAAAAACGGAATTATGAGCAGAAAGGCAAAGCTAAAAGATGACTTTTTTATCACTCCTGATATTAGCATCTCCCAACAAGATGTATATCAACTAATAACAGCCAAGGCTGGCCTACGCCTGGATCAGGATCTTTTGATAAAATACTATCCGGCTACCCTGGAGGAAATAGATAAAATCTATCTATCCGGAGCCTTTGGCAACTTCATCAACCCGGATAATGCTATACTCATAGGTCTTCTTCCTGGAGCAAGGGATAAAGTAGTGAGGATCGGTAATGGCGCTTTAACAGGAGCAAGACAAATGCTCTTATCCCGTGAGAAAAGAAGAGATGCGGAAAGAATAGCCAGAAAGATTGAACACATTAAGCCCAACGAAAGAGAGGAGAATTTTTCATACATAGTAGCCGAAAAAATGTATTTCGAAGACGAACTGAGAGTATAGAATTCTATCATTTTTTCTGCTCATTTTGGACATACTATCGCCATAAGAGAAAATAAGCCAGAAATATTGACATTAATGGAAGGAAAAATGAAAACTTACCTGGATTGTATCCCTTGTTTCTTCAGGCAGGGGCTGGAGGCTGCTCGAATGGTTACAGCAAACGAGGAAAAACAAAGAGAAGTTCTGGATAGGATAGCAAAAGAGCTGCCCCAGATTTCGGTGAATAGTACTCCCCCGGAAATGGGAAGAAAAATCCATAGAATCGTTCGCCAGATTACAGGCTCGTCTGATCCCTATAAGAATATCAAAGATAAATATAATAAAATTGCTCTGAGGCTTTATCCTGAACTTAAAGAAAGGGTGAGAAAAGCGAAGGACCCCTTACTTATGAGCATAAGGGTAGCTATTGCCGGAAATATCATTGACTTTGGAGTAAAAACTCATATTGATATTGAAAAAGAAGTAGAAGAGATCTTGAAGCAAGATTTTGCCATCTTTGATTATATCCCATTTAAGAAGGTTTTAGGGCATACTACTGAGCTCTTATATATAGCGGATAACTCCGGTGAAGTTGTTTTTGACCGAATAATGATAGAATTGATAATAGAAAAATTGAATAAGAAGGTGACCTACGCAGTGAGAAAAAAACCCATTATAAATGATGCTACTATAGAGGATGCATTGTTTTGCGGGATAGATAAAGTAGCCAGAGTCATCTCTTCTGGCTCAGATGGACCAGGAACTTTTCTCTTCCTGGCTACAAATGAGTTTCGTAGTTACTTTAATCGAGTTAAATTGATAATTAGCAAAGGACAGGGAAATTACGAAACTCTTTCTGAAGAGGATAAACCTATCTTTTTTCTCCTCAAAGCAAAATGTCCTGTCATAGCAAAGGACCTGGGATGCAAAGCAGGAGATATAGTCCTAAAGGGATAGATTACCAGCGCCGTTAGCAATTAAAAAATGGACGAGAGGTCGGTTTTAGGCTAAAGTAGGCTAGAGTTTGCAAAAGAGAACTAAAAATAGAAATATTTTCGTGAAAACTGAACTATTACCAGAAATGGCCATTGGCCGAAGGAGGTTAGGGAAATGACTGCACGTGAACGTTTTTTGATGGCTCTTGAGCATAAAGAAGCGGACAGAGTGCCCATACATGATAGTCCCTGGAATGCTGCTATTCGCCGCTGGCGGTCCGAAGGACTACCTGCAAATATTAATCCGTCAGAGTATTTTGACTTTGAGATGGCGGTCTTCGGTGCAGATACTTCACCTCGCTTTCCCGTAAAAACAGTTGAGGAAAGTGAAGAATACATTACCAAGACCACTCCATACGGAGGCCTGCGCAGAGATCATAAAAACTACAGTAGCACGCCCGAGATCATAGACTATCCAGTCAAGACTCGGGATGATTGGGAGAAAATTAAAGAAAGACTCAAGCCCAGTCAGGACAGAGTAGATTGGGAAGGTAGCTGGTTGGCGGGAACGAAAGAGGATGATCGAGGTTTTGATTCCATTTTAGAAACTGACCGAACGGATCAGAGACTGGGGCTGCCAGGCTCCCGTAAGGCAAGGGAACAAGGTAGATTTATCGTTTACGCTACACCTTTCGGTTACGACCGAATACAGTCTTATGTTCACTCCGAACAGTTACTTATGTTAATTGCCACTGACCCAGACTGGGTACGCGACATGTATGAGGCTGATGCTCAGCTATCCATAGAAATGTATGAGATTATGAAAGAGGGTGGATTTGAGTTCGATGGGGCTTTTATCCTTTGCGATCTTGGCTACCGTAACGGCTTACTCTTTTCTCCTCATCACTACGATGAACAACTGCGACCCACTTTTAGAAAACTCGTGCACTACTTCAAAGGACAAGGGCTGCCGGTTCTCCTTCATTCCTGCGGCTGCGTTAAAGAACTAATCCCCCGTTTCATTGAGGACGGTCTCACCTGTCTGCAACCCACGGAAGTTAAGGCAGGTATGGATCTAGTTCAACTAAAAAAGGATTTCGGCGACCAACTGACGTTCATGGGTGGAATCGATACCAGGGCTATGGCAGACCCCGATCCCAGCGTGATAGAAAAAGAGATAAACACTAAGATACCCTTTGCAAAAAAAGGGGGTGGCTACATTTACCATTCTGACCATTCAGTACCTCACAATGTAAGTTTTGAGCAGTATAAACACACACTAGAGTTAGTAAAGGAACATGGGGCATATTGACAGAGAACATCATAAGAAGATTTTTGAAGAAAATGGACTCTTGTTTACCAGTTTGAAGTATCGGAATTTCAATAATTTCCCTGAATCGTCACCAACCAAACCTCTATAGCTAGTAGATCAGAGAAACGGGGGGAGCAGGCCGAAGGCCGTTGAGGGGGGATGTTTCCCCCCTCAATATCTTGACTTGGAGAAGAATCCTATTCTTAAAGACAGCAAATGGATGCAAGATTAAAGAGTGCACTAACAAAGTCAGCCAGGGCTATGTCCAATAGCCTACCTGTTCTGGCCGGAGTTGTTTTGCTTGTTGGCCTCACTCATACTCTGATACCCAAATTCTTTTACTTCAGCAAGAATGCCGTCTTAGACTCAATTATTGGAAGTGGGTTGGGCAGCGTGCTAGCAGGTAACCCTCTTACCAGTTATGTGCTGGGGGGTGAATTGGTGAAACAGGGCGTGAGTTTAGTTACAGTTACCTCCTTTTTGGTTGCATGGGTTACTGTTGGGTTGGTTCAATTACCGGCAGAGGTAATCATGCTGGGGAGAAGATTTGCAATCTTGAGAAATATTTCCAGTTTTGCATTTTCCATAATTGTTGCAATAATAACAGTATTTATACTAGGGTTATTATGAAAAAAACTGAAAAGAGTTACGCCGGATGGTATTTCTTGTTAACAGTTGCCATTCTCTATGTAATTATAGGATTGTTCAAAATAGAGGTGATTTTGCCTGCGCTCAAATTTTCTCTAAAAATAGTAAGAAATATCCTACCGGTCTTTTTGGTAATTTTTGCTCTTATGGTTGCATTTAACTTATTTATCAGTCCCTATGCGGTGCGTAAATATTTAGGAAAATCATCGGGCTCCAGACGGTGGTTAATCGCAGTTGGTGGAGGAATTATCTCGACTGGACCAATTTATATGTGGTATCCAATGCTCAAGGAGCTAAGGAAGGAGGGAGTCCAATACGGCTTTGTTGCCACCTTTCTTTACAATAGAGCTATCAAGCCGCCTCTAATTCCGATGATGATAGCCTATTTTGGTTGGAAATATACCGTAGTTCTGGCAGTAGTTATGGCCACTATTTCCGTTATTCAAGGTATAATATTTGAAAAAATAGAAGGAGGTGGTTTTTTGTGAAAATTGCAATTGCCTCAAATGGTAAAGATGAAAGTACTCAAATAAGTAAAGTCAGCGGTAGAGCGCCCTATTTTCTGATTTTTGAAAATGGTAAGCTGACAAAAACTATAAAGAATCCTTTTAGAATTGGAGGGGGAGGTGCAGGATTCGCTGTTGCCGAAATGCTTTCAGGCGAGAAGGTAGAAATGATTGTTAGCGGACAATTCGGACTAAACATTATGAATGCTTTTGAATCGAAAGGGATCCAATGCAAAGAAATGTCCGGGATAACTGTGAAAGAAGCTTTAAAAAAAATAGAGGAATAAAATCCATAAGGTGCAGATTAACTCCCACATCAGAGAATTAGAAAAAGTAAAAGGATGAAATCATAGAAAACCAGGTTGAGAGCCGAAAAAAGATGAAAATTTATTCCATAGGAATAGTAAGATCCTGTAATCAAGATTTTCAAAAGATAGAGGTTTTCGAGGATTTTTCTAAAGGATTAAAAGGAATAGAAGACTCCCAATACTTATGGGTCCTCTACTGGCTTCATAAAATATCCCGGGATCAAAGAAAGGTATTACAGGTACACCCGATGGGTAATCTCACTCAACCTAAAAGGGGAGTTTTTACTACCCATTCCCCGGCAAGACCCAATCCCATCGGACTAACTAAAGTAAAATTAGTCAAAAAAGAGGGTAATATATTAATTGTTCAAAGACTGGATGCCTTTGAAGATAGTCCAGTATTGGATATCAAATCCTTTTGAAAAAAAGATTTATGGAAAATCTGTGACTTCGGCAAATAACAGACCTCGAGAAGGAATCTGATGCGGGGGAAAAGAATAGCTATAATTATTTCGAACAGTATAGAATTTTTGCGCAGGCAGCCACGAAACTGGAAGATTACGGTAACACGAAGCTCTTTAAAGACCTTTGTCTATAAAATAATTTTCCCTTACCAATCTATTTATGCGATGGGTTTGGGTGCTACTGCTACTCAGCTAGGTATTATAAACACTATCGGGATGGGCATTGCTGGTCTTTTTGGCCCATTCATTGGATGGATTATTGACAGGATTGGTGTCAAAAGAGTTTACCTCATCGGCATCGGTCTGCTTGTAGTTTCATACCTCATCTACGGTGTGGCTCAGAGTTGGATAATTCTCATTGCCGCTATGATAGCGTTCTGGCTGGGGGACACAACCAGTGGACATACTTGCAGCACCGTATGCGCTAATTCTTTATCCAGCCGAGACCGCGCTACCGGTATGAGCTTCTGCGAAACTCTTGCCGCAGGTCT
>CAZQMG010000090.1:0-6411 GCA_964594375.1 uncultured Clostridia bacterium
CGCCATTCTTGTAAACAGTCTGGTCGGAAGTGATACTGCTAAAAGAAGGTCCGGTAGCCGAGGCCGTGGCTGAAACTTCAGTGGTATTGGTCTCAATATTAGCAACCGTATCCTGAGTTCTCACTACATAGTAGTAAGTTACACCATCACTGGTGGAAGTGTCGGTATAGCTATTGGTCCCCACAGCAACAGTATAGGTAGGAAGGCTAGTATAATCTTGCCCTCCGGAAAAAGTAACCCGATAGATATTATATTGGTCAGCATCGCTGGAGGAAGAAGCATTCCAGCTAAGCTCGATGTCACCTCCGGCAACGGGTAGAGCTGAAAGACTGCCAGGAGCAGAAGGAGCGGTGTTGTCTATAGTAACAGTTCCTGATTTATCAGTTTGATTCTCACCAGTAAGACTTTCCGCATAAATCTTACAGGTGTACTCACCATCATCTACATAGGAGGCACTGTCATCCTTCCCATCCCAGGTCACCGAAAAGTGGTCATTGCCGGATACCGGCTGAATAAGAGAAGTCAAATCTCTCACCAGGGTAGTGCAGTCAGGTTCAGCATAAACCTCAAAAGTAAGATCTGCCCCGGCATTGGTAGCCTTAAAAGTAATGGTGGATATATCATAGCTTCCATCACCATTCTGCGGAGAGATAGTGGAAGGGCTGACCGATACATCGGTAATCTCCGGTGCGATAGTTTCTACAACAATCTCAACCGTTCGCTGAGCACTGTTCTGAGACCCATCCACGCTCAGAAGATAAGCCACATAGGTTTCATCGGGAACATAACTTCCCCCATCATCCTTGCCATCCCAGGTATAGGAATGGCTACCTGTAGCAAGCGCACCGCCAGATGGAGTTACCAAATTTCTTTTTATCACATAATTGGCCGTATTATCCCTGATTTCCAATCTGGTATAGAGGGTAGTAGAGACATTATCACTCAGAGTAAAGGAAATAGTGGTAGTATCCTGCACTCCGTCCCCGTCGGGAGAGAAGGTACTGGGGTCTGCCGATAGAGTCATTACGGGAGAAGAAAAATCAGTAAAGGTGCTGTAGCCAGCAGTAATCGTTAGCTCTCCCTGCTGATCGTCACCATCTAAGTTCCCCACAATCTTGGCAGTCTCCCCATCGCTAAGTTCAAGCATGTCATTGACATCGCTTGTTCCGGTTCCGTCGCCCTGTCTTAAGGTAAATTTTCCCCAGTAATAGGTGTCGTTATTGTTATTATCGGGCAAGTATCCATTGTCATAGACGGTAATGGTGATGGTATTACCACCATCGTTGTTGTCAGTGATTGTTATGCTTCTAGACGGAGTAGTGCCTCCCCTTGTAACTCCCCCATTATCGACCCTCATATAGACCACACTGCCGTCGTTGAAGGTAGTGGCTTCGGTTAAAATGCCGCTTTCCACCAATCCAAAAGTCTTAACTGTCTCCAGGGCTGCCCATCCTGGCTGTCCCACTCCCATACTCAGTAAAGCCAAAGCTAGCAATGCAGGTAAAGAAAGAATAACCTTTCTTTTAAGAAATCGCAAACATCTCATAGAAATTCCTTTTAAATCTCACATTTTTTGTCGAAAAGAAAAAGGAAGAAAAAGGGGACGGTTCTATTTTTATTTTTGTACTATTTCTATTTTTACTATCTTATGAAAATGAAAAGAACTTAATTTTACATCTGTGATTGCAAGAATGCAAAAATAGAACCGTCCCCTTTTTCTTTTTCTTCATATCAATGCTATTTTAGTATCTCCTCAGGCTATTGTCAAACTCTCTATTCGGAAAGCTCATCAGCCTAGAATCTTATTTCTACCTGGCAAGAAGCACCGTAGGAGTAATTGTCCTCTCCTGCTCTCACTCTATCCTGGACATAGCCTCCTTCCAGCCCCAGTTTGATTTGAATATTCTCCTCTACCTTATAGCCTATTTCACTGAAGAGTTTCCACTTTTGCTTATCTTCCTCGGTCCGCTGGCCAGTGGAGCCTTCTTTTGTCTCCAGGTTAAGCCCCAAAATTAAGTGAATTTTATTCTTAAAATTTACCAGGCGCCTGAGAAAAGGTATCTTCGCCCCTTTCGGAAAAAGAGTAAAATAGTCTATCTTTGCTTCATAATGAGAAGAAGAATCCCGAGAGATACCCCCCTGCCCAAAATAGGATTCCTCCTTCTGGTTTGACTTATAGCTGAGAATAAGAGCCAGGTCCTCAGGTTTTTTGAACCCTCCTCTCCAGGTTAAAGAAGGTTGCTCCATTTGCAGAAAAGATATATCCTTCTTGATGGTTTCCCTATGGATGTAGCTAGCTACCAGATAAGAGCTGGTAAATAAGTGCGAGGAGAGCCTCCCTACTTCACCCGGTATCTTATTAAGGTTAAAACTTAAATCAAGACTGGGCCAAACTCTTATTTCTATAGTATAAGGCACATCCTCTCTTACTTCTCTTCTTTTTTGCTGACTATAATCACAGGCAAAATCGAGAAAGGAGAAAGGCTGCCATCTCTGTCTTAGAGTAAGATTTTCCTTTTCCAGGATAAATTTCGTCCTGCCATTATCTATGGCAAATTCTTTCAGTCCCAGGCTAGAACATAAATCGAATGAGGTAGTAGTGCCCTCATAAAGCGCTTCCCTGGTTGATTCGTATCTTCCGTACAATCTTAAGCTCTTCCAGGGAGAAGTCTCTGGAAAAAGTGCTCCCAGTTGGAAGGGAATGTTCAGAGAGATTCTAGAATGAGTAAAAATGTCTCTTTCCTCTAAATCACCTTCAGAAAAATTGTCCTCCCTGCAACCACCTTGCCACACAAGAGAGGGAGAGAGATAAAGGAAGCTGGCCCGAGACTCCAGAGAAAAACTCCTTTCTTTCAATTGAGGGGTCTCCCACTCACCTTGCTCTATTTCACTTTTCCTTTTTTCTCTATAAATAGGCTTAAGAGTTAAATTCTTAGCCAGTTGGAAGGGAAGACTGATGTGCCAATTTTCTGTAATTTCTTTCTTGTTTTCTATCTCTTGCTGGTATTCATCCCTCTTTTCTTCTCTCTGGTAAATAGTCTGGATAAAGGTAGGTAAAAGAAAAAAGGAGTAAGGATTCTTGTATTCAAGGGAAACTCTATAAGTATCCTCTTTTTCTTTTATCCCTCGGGAAGGGTCATCAGTAAATTTGTTCTCTACTTTAAAGATTGCCCGGGGCCAGGAAGAAGGAAGGAAAGAGAGTTTATACTCCTTCTTCTCTTCCACTGCCTTGCCTGAAACAGCCTCAGATTCCAGGAGAGCTCCCGAGAAAGAACTATCTGAATTCTCCTTTTTGCTCCAATAATAGGATAAAGGCAAGGACTTGACAGGGGAAAGATTCATTCGCAGGGAAGTTAGCCTTGTTCCCTGCCAGGAGGAAGCCGCCAGACTTTGAAATTCATCGTCCACTTCCTTATATTGAGCAATAAAGGAAAAAGGCTCTCCCAGACCCCCTTGCAAGGAAAAACCTTTAGCCAGGCCCTGACTCTCCCCTACTTCGGAGAGGAAGATATCGTTAAGATAGATTTTTATCCAATGGGAAGACTCGTTTTTAATGCCTGCCCTGAGTTGCCTGATATTTTCCCAGGAAGGACTGCCTCGCCTGGTCATCTCCGCCAGGGGAACACTTATCATACGCCATCCTTGCCAGTCTATCTTAACCTCTTTTTGATAATAGTCTCCTGCTTGCCTTACTTCAGAGCCTATGCGCAGCTGGAAGTCCTCTTCCTTTTCATCTCCCCAGAGCCAGAAATTCAATGTTTTGTAATCGGTATAATCATAAGGCTTAGCAAAGGTTTGCTGCACCCAGCCTTCCCCCTCCGGGGCTAAGGTAAGACACAGGGCTCCTTCCTTTTTCCATTTTCCCTCAGCGGTTTGAGCATTCCCATACATTGTTTCATAGTAGTCTAAAAAAGCCTCATCATCAAAAGGATTATATTCAGGGTCATCCTCACTATTCACTGACCTACTTTCAATATCATAATTGCGCCAGCGGTCTCCCGAGATACTGATGAGAGCAAATTTAAGAGTTCCTGAGATATCATCTCCCTCTATTAAGAGGCGAAGATGTTTAACCATAGATTTAACCCCCTCCCAATTAAATGCATCTTTTAAAGGAATAATGAGCTTTCTCCATCCTGTCCAGTCTATTCTTAAATCTGGCTCTATAATCCAATCATAAGTAGCATAGTTCTCATCTGTGTCCAGGAGGCCATTACCATCCAAATCCTCCGTATCCAACCTGCCATTGCCTTCTCCAATAAGTCTTCCCCCTAAGTCAATTCCTATGTCCTCGCCCGGATTGAGTTTTCCATCACCGTTTTTATCCTCTGTATCCAGAAGAGTATCTCCGTCAACATCTTCACTCACCACTCCCAGGTCAAGAGTAAGAAATTCACCTTTTCCTTCTCCCTTTACCCATATTTCCAGGAAATTTCTCTCACTATAATCTTTTCCGACGGAAGAGAGAGAATAGACTACACTATCCCAGTTTTCCCCTCTCGAAGAATCAAAATAATAATTTAACACTAAAACCCTTCTCTTCCCACTGCTCCAGCCGGGATTAATCTCACTACCTACAATCTCTTCCTCGTTAATATCTATTGTGTCTCTTTCTCTTAATCCTTCTTGAACTGGTTTGCTGGCAAGCTGCCAGCTATCTTTACTCATAGATAGTTCATCGCTAATTTTAGTGGATTCAAAATTATCTATAATAGCCCGACCAAAAGTATTGGGATTGTAAGTGCTCTGTGCCAATTCTGCACTAAAAGATAGCTCAGGAGGGATTTTACCAGACCATACCCTACTTAGAAGAGGGGAAAAATCATAATGAGCATCTAATCCCGCCCCCAACTGGGAAGAAGGAGCAGAATCTAATTCAGGCACTTCTTTTAATCGGGGAGCTGTTTGGGAAAGCAAAGTAGAGCCCAGAGAGAATTGCTGCCAGGGAATATACTCTGTCCGCGCTCCCAGAATTATCATCTTGCCTCCGGCAAAAGGCATCCATTCATAGTCAATCTTTATCTGGGAAAATTCGCTTATTTCAAGGGAAGGAAGAAAACTCAAAAAACCAGTTGAATAGTCAATCTGGTAGTCTTTGTCTCTGGTCAATTCTCTACCATCCAGATAGACCTTCTCGCTTCCCGGAATAATATTTGGTCGAAGGATATAAGCATCTACTGTATGCCTATATTCAACATAAATGGTATAGATATGCTCAGAAAGGGGAGGATAAGCTTCCGGGAAAGGAGGCAAGGGAGAAATAAACATTAAAATACCAAACTCATAGTCTATGGTAAATTCATAGTCTGAAGTCACTTCATTATTGCTTAAATCAAGAATCCTTAAGAGAAAATTATCCCTCTGAATTCTCTGAGAGCCTAAATAGTAATAGTTCTTAAGCTCATATTTGTCTATATAAAGCTCCTCTTCCCCCTTTTTGAGCATTCGATAACCCGTCTGAGGATGTCTTGTTCCATCCTTATCCAGATAGGAGAGAGCAACGACATAGTTTTCTTCAATAAGGCGAGAAAAATTGAGGACTCCTTTTTGATAATCAAGAAAATAATCCTCTCCTGGATATTGTTTGTCAAAATAACCGGTATAGGAATCTCCTGCCTCTCCTGACACCGTCATTTTAAGGGAATCTTCATTATTTGTTCCCTTTTGGTCATCAATATAAACCTCAACACTACCCAGAGTAAGAGGAAGATGAGAAGAATCAAAATAAGTGCGGTAATATTTTCTCTTTAAATAAGATGTATCCAGAATTTCTCTTTTCTCTGAAGCAGTCTTTCCGGTGAAGGTCTTACTCTCGGGAATGCCCCTGGTCATACTTCCTATGCCGGTCAAATTAAACTTGCCCAGTTTTGCTTTCACTCTCACTCCAAAAAGACTCTGATTGTAAGAGAGAAACTGGCTGCCTCTCCAGGCTAATTGAATATCTCCAATAGCCACCTCCTGAATAAGCTCCTTCTCATCACCCAGGTATTTCAAGGATATTTTTTGCTGTTCGCTCTGAGGGAGAGTATCGTCATAGTCTACATTAGCAAAAATCTTCTTTCCCACCTCTCCTTTTACTTTGACCTGAAGCTCCTGCTCAATATCTATCTCTGAAGTAGGTTCTCGACGTTCCATTTCGGTCCCTGTCAAACCCAAATAATGAGTCTTTCTATACCTCACCCCTATTACCTTTCGACCAAATATGGTGAGGGAAGATTCATAAGAGGGCTGGGTAGTTGTCGTATCTTGTGTGGAAGAAGCAGTTGAGGAAGGAGATATTTGAGGGAATTGATAGTAATGCAAAGAAATATTGGAAACTCCAGTGCTATAATCATTCTCTGAGGAAAGAGATAGTCCAGAATTCCTTTGACTAAAGAAGTCGAAGTATAGTTTTGCCTCAGCGATTTTCCA
>CAZQMG010000091.1:0-6396 GCA_964594375.1 uncultured Clostridia bacterium
TAATCTCAACGCCGAACATCGCACCGGCCATGCTCAAGGCACTTCCCCATTGCCCGGCGCCGGTCTCAGTGACTATGCGTTTGACGCCCTCCATTTTATTATAGTAGCACTGAGCTAGTGCTGTATTGGGTTTATGACTACCAGCCTGGCTTGTCCCTTCGTATTTGAAGAAAATCTTTGCTGGTGTGTCTAAAGCTTTCTCAAGTCGATATGCTCGATGTAATACGGTGGGTCTCCAGGTGCGGTAAATAGCCTGTACTTCCTCAGGGATTTCAATGTAGCGCTCAGGGCTGAACTCCTGCTGAATCAGTGCCATAGGAAAGATAGGTGCCAGGTCATCAGGCGTAACTGGCTTACCCGTGCCTGGATGCAAAACCGGTGGCAATGGTTTTGGCAAATCAGGTAGGATATTATACCAACGAGTTGGCATCTTCTTTTGATCAAGAAAGTACTGTGTTCTCTCCATTTTATTTTCCTCCTTTTGAAGATTTTCCTGAATTCGATTTTTAAAACCCAACTTTGGGTTACCTTAAAGGTCGACACTTACAGATTTTTTTCTTCTTTCCCTTATTCTCCAGGCAGATATCTGGCTTTTTGCCTTATAGACAAACTCTTTTTATTCTTATTCTGGCACACTCACCTCCTGTCTTTTTGATTTTTCCTTAAGTTTTCTTCTATCTTAATTCCTCTCGATGAACTAGGAAATTATATGCTCTATCGAAGGACATTCCTCAGAAGAGAGCGTATAGCGTTTAGCGGATAGCGTATAGTGAAAAACAAAAAACGCAAAACTATAACGGATGTTCATTGTTTATCGAGAAAAAACAATAAGATGGTAAGTGGTGAATGGTTAATTGGTGAGTGGTGCCCTCTCCCTGTGGGGAGAGGGATGGGGTGAGGGGGAATTAACCATTTAACCAATTAACAAATTAACCAACAACAGCGCCGGAAGAAATTGTCCTGAGGTATTTCTCGACCAGCAGGATACTTCCACAAAAAAACCGAGCGATCAGCCCGGTGTTTAAAAATACCCTCTAATCCTGGCTCATCTTGTCTATTCTCGTCTTTAAAAGCATGGAAATTTGAAAAAATTTCCCAATTTTATATTAACAGCATTTTATCCTCAGCTAATTTTCTTTTTTTAATCTGACTAAATTTTTCCAAAAGGTCCTTAACGGTCATTTTTTCCTTTTCCTTGCCAGAAACATCAAATATTATCTCACCTTCCTCCATCATAATGGTTCTATTGCCAAGTTCTAAAGCTTGTTCCATATTATGTGTCACCATAAGAGTAGTCAGTTGGTTTTCATCAATAATCCTTTTGGTCAAAGCGATGATAATCTGGGCTGTTTTTGGGTCCAAACTAGCTGTATGTTCATCAAGCAATAGTAATTTAGGTTTGGCAAGGACAGCCATCAAAATGGTTAAAGCCTGCCTTTGGCCACCAGATAGTAGGCCCATTCTCTGGTGCAATCTCCTCTCTAGTCCCAGACCTAATGTTCTCAGTTTTTCTCTAAATTCTTCTCTTTTTTTTCGGGTAACAGCCAGGTTTAATCCTCTCTTTTTACCTCTTAAAGTAGCTATGGCCAAGTTTTCTTCCAGAGTTAGAGAGGATGCTGTTCCTTGCAAGGGATTCTGAAATACCCGCCCGATAAAACTAGCTCGTTTATGCTCTAGTAGATTGGTTACATCCATCCCATTTATTTCTATCCTGCCCTCTTCAGGAGGAAATACTCCACTGATTAGATTTAAAAGAGTAGTTTTTCCCGCTCCATTACTACCGATGATAGTAACAAAATCAGTGTGAGGTACATTTAAGTTGATGTCTTTCAAGGCCAGGTTCTCATTGACACTCCCCTTAAAGAATATCTTATTTAGATGACTGATCTTCAACATTTATTATTTCCTAATGGCGATATCTCTTGGCAATCTTGCAGTTTTTGTTTTCATCTTAGCCCTTAAAATGGGAAAAGCCAGGATTACAATTACTAATAAGCCGGTAAGTAATTTCAGGTCTGTGGGTTTAAACCCCAAATTATATCCCCACTTGAGGGCCGCTGCTATGGCTAAGCGATAGACAATAGCCCCCACGATAACCCCCAGCGTTATCAAGCCAATTGTTCTTCCCTTTATTAGAGCTCCGCCGATAATAACAGATGCCAATCCGGCGATAATCATTCCAATGCCCATACCTATATCAGAAAAGCCCTGGTATTGAGCGAATAAAGCCCCTGCCAGGGCAACCAGTCCGTTAGAGAGACTTAGTCCGATGAGCTTGGTAGTGTCAGTATTTATACCTTCAGCTCTGGCCATCTCTTCATTATTCCCGGTAGCTCTTATGGCCAGTCCCAACTCGGTATGTAAGAAAAGGTCGAGCAATAGTTTCAGCACAAGGACAATAAGAAAAAAGACAATGGGGATAAGATAGACACTCTTTAAGGGTAGATTTAACCCTTTAAGAATGCTGATGACAGTCTTATGGCCTAAATATGGCGAAAGTGATATGTTTGGTCTGCCCATAATTCTTAAATTTATAGAATATAGGCATATCATAGTGATGATTCCGGCTAGAAGAGGGGCTATCTTTAATTTTGTATGTAAAAAACCGGTCATTAAACCAGCTAAAGCTCCGGCTACAACAGCTACGGGAAGAGTGAGGAATGGATTCACCCCACGAAAAATCATCATTCCAGCTACCGCTGCTCCCAGGGGATAGCTGCCATCTACAGAAAGGTCAGGGAAGTTTAAGACTCTAAAGCTTATATAGACTCCCAGGGTCAGAATGCCGAAGAGAAGCCCCTCTTCCACACTATGTAAAAAGAAACCAGCGAGCACCTATTTTAACCTCTTTGAATTCCGGGGGGATTTTAATCCTCCCCCCGGAGAATTTTTAGCCGCCAATTGTTTTAAATTCGACTTGACCCTCTTTTTCCAATTTGGCCTTAAATGCCTCTAGCGCACTGAGAAGCGAAGATTCAGACATACCTATTTGTTTTGCTATATCCAGGTTCAGTGCCAGCTCTACGTTTTTGGCAAACTCTACTGGTATATCGGTCGGCTTTGCCCCTTCCAGAATCTTGATAACTATGGGTGCTGTTTGCTGTCCGTGTTGGTAGTAATTAAAGCCAAGGGCTACCAGGGCTCCCTTTTCCAGCGTAGTGGGGTCAGCGAGGACAAGGGGGATATTATTCTCATTGGTTACCTGTACTACGGCATCCAAAGCTGAAACAGTGGCATTATCGGTAGAGACATAGATAGCATCCACCTTTCCTACCAGGGATCTGGCGGCCAATAATACATCGGCACTACTAGAAACTGTAGCCTCGATTAGCTTCAATCCTAAATCTGTGCAGGCATCTTTAGCCAGTTCATTGGTGAGTACAGAATTGGCCTCGGCTGAGTTGTAGATTGTTCCTACGGCTTTTGCCTCTGGCAACATCTCCTTTATTAGCTCGAATTGTTTTCTTACAGGAGTAAGGTCAGAGATTCCCGTGACATTGTTACCGGAATTTTCCAGATTCTTAACCAATCCTGCACCTATGGGGTCTGTTACGGCTGAGAAGACTATAGGGATGGTAGTGGTAGCGTTTACGGCTGCTTGAGAAGTGGGAGTGGCAATAGAGAGAATGAGATCTACTTCTTCCGAGACAAACTTCTGGGCAATAGTGTTAGCGGTAGCCATATCTCCCTGAGCATTTTGAAGGTCATAGATAACATCTTCATCTTTTATGTATCCCTGTTTAGTCATCTCATCAATGAAGCCGTCTCTAACTGCATTTAAAGCTGGATGGTCTACGATCTGGGTGATTCCGATTGTTAGTATTTTCTCAGGAGCTAAATAGAGAAAATAGGTAAGTAAAGCTACACATACTACGGCCACAATTACAATCAAAGTGGTGAGTATCTTAGTTTTTTTTGACATCTTTCTTATCACCTCCTTTCATTCTCATATCTTATTGATTAACCCTGTTCTTTATTCATAAAAAAAACTGCGCTCTAAGCCCAGTTTTTTTAAAAACAACCTCTAACCCAGGCTCATCTTATCTATTCTAATCTGGAAATTACTTACCAGACTCTACTTTTCCATATTTTGAAAGGATTTCGGCTTTGCCTCTAATCTTTATGGCTGAAATATGTTCGGTGAACTGAGAGATCCAAACCTCACCCTCATCTAGCTTTTCTGTGTGGTGAACAACTGTTTCCTTGCCTCGCGTTAATCCAATAATAGTAACCCCCTTCTCGCAGGCTTTGACTACAATAAAATCACCTCTTTCTACTTCTTCCATCTATTCCTCGTATCTCGTTTCCTCTTCCCTTTTTGTGTTCATTGTTCATTGACTTACTAGCCCCTTAGCTAACTGGTTCACTGTTCGTTCTTTCCATCGATGGACTATGAACTCATAACTATGAACTAGAAGAGAGGATTAAGGTGAGGGAGAACAAGCAATCAGTATCTAGAACTTGAACCCTTTTCTTTTTCTAAGGTACGATTCACGATTCACCATTCACGAACAACGGGTTTTAAGTTACCTCTTGGGAATCTGGTGTCTTGCTCTGGCCCCGGTCAATCCTGGTTTCTTTCTTTCTTTCATCCTGGGGTCCCTTGTTAGGAAACCCGCTTTTTTCAGGATTCCTTTTAGCTCAGGATTTATCTTCAGGAGAATCCGAGAAAGTCCGAGCCTTATAGCTTCAGCCTGGCCAGTTAAGCCTCCTCCTTTGACTCTTGCCTCTACATCAAATCTGTCCAGAAAATCTACTTTCTCTAAGGCCTCCTTTACTATTTTGATATGAGTCTTGCGGGGAAAGTAATCATCAATAGTCCTTTTATTAACCATCAGATTACCCTTGCCCGCCTTCATCCTTACCTGCGCTGTTGCCGTTTTTCTTCTTCCTGTAGCAGCATAACCTTCCATTTTATTTATTTTGCTCCTTGTTATGTTAAATCAGTATATGCTGATGTTACCAGAAAATTTAAACTCGTCAAGGATATTTTTGACATATTCAAATTTTTCGCTAGTATGGGAGTAGACTTCTAAGAATATTCTAATGAGGAGGTGAGAGAAATGAAACTATGGCTAGCATGGATCCTAGTTATCCTGGGATTTGTCGTCCTTATCCCTACTTCCGTGGGAGGAGACAAGATATGTGCATTGGGATACGATGCTCTGTGTAGTTGGAGCCCCTATAGCTCCATCATTCTTTGGATTGGTGCGGGAATTAATTTCTGGCTGGCTGGCAAAAAGAAAAAGAAGGCGAAATAGAACTGGATTTGCCTGTGCCTTTCAAGGTTTGGTGCGGAAGTAATGAGTTTCTTGTGATTAATTAGCTTCTACTGCTTCCGGCTGAAATCCGGGATTTCAGTTATCGTCTCTAATGGTAAAGAATTCAAAAGACTAGTTCTATTCAACAGGAGTAGTTTCTGGAATAAGATACTTGAAGAACTTTGACTCCAGGGGTACTACGATGAGGGTCTTTTGGGTAAGGGTTTCTTGATAGGTTTCTAAAGTTTTCAAAAAATTGAAGAAATCATGGTCCTGTTCATAAGCTTGAGCATAAATGGCAGTAGCTCTGGCATCTGCCTGTCCTTTTATCTCCTGGGCTTTTCGGTAAGCTTCTGACCTTATCTGGGCCAGTTCCTTTTCCATCTCTCCTAATATCTTGGCTTTTTCGCCTTCTCCTTCCGAGAGGTACCTATTTGATATTCGATTCCTCTCAGCCTTCATTCTGGAAAAAACAGCGTCAGTATTAGCTTTAGGAAGGTCTGCTCTCTTTATTCTTACATCTATAGTCTCTATTCCATATTCCCTGGTAATAGTGTCACTCTTTTTAGTAACATCTCTCATAATATTCTCTCTGCCCGCCTCTATCTTTTCTATCTCTTCTCTTTCTCTTTTTCTCTCTTCTTCCCAGGTTACCTCGGTAGAGATGATTTCTCTATCAGATGTTCTTATGATTTCCATCATATTATATTTACCTACTTCTTCTCTTACTACAGAGTAGATAATATCATCTAATCTGGCATTAGCTCCAACCTCATTTCTTACCGTCTTCATAAAGAGGAGTGGCTCAACTATTTTCCATCGGGCATAGTTGTCAAGGAATATATACTTTTTGTCCTCAGTAACACACCTTCTGGCTACAGCATCATACTCCAGCAGTCGATCCTCAAATCTATTTACCTTCTGGATAAAGGGCTTTTTTATGTAAAGGCCAGGTTTTTTAACTGTTTTTATAGGTCTTCCCAGCTCGGTAATGACTACCTGATTTATTTCATTGACAGTATAAACAGTGGAATTAAGCGTTAAAAGGCCTATTATTACAATGATAATTTCCAGCAGCAGGTAATTACTTATTTTGGGAATGATATTTTTTTTAGCAGCCATATCTTATCTCTTA
>CAZQMG010000092.1:0-6338 GCA_964594375.1 uncultured Clostridia bacterium
GCTGGAATTTGTCCTACGTTGTACACGGGAGAAGAGTACTATAGACTTGGTTTACACCCTAATACCTCCCGCAAGCCACGTCGCTTGACGGCGTGGTAAGGGAGGTGTCCAGTGAAGCTGGACTAAGTTGCTCTTTCAATTAGAATGAGAGTATGGGTAAAGTTAAAGCAACACCACATGCGGTATATAATATCAACTATCATCTCGTGTGGATCCCCAAATATCGCAAATCTATTTTGCGAGGAGAAATGAAAGAGAGACTAAAGGAAACCTTTTCTGAAATTGCAAAACAGTATGAGTTTGAGATAGAGGAAATGAGTGTTCAGAAAGATCACGTTCACCTATTTGTCTGTGCTCCACCAAGATATTCTCCTGCGAGGTTGGCTGATATTCTCAAGAGTATATCCTCCCGAAAGATGATGGAAGAGTTCCCCAGGCTGAAACGACACCTTTGGCTGGGGAAGCTCTGGGCACGAGGATACTATATTGGAACATCAGGAGATAAAGTCACCGCAGATGAGATCAAAAAATATATAAGATATTACCAGCACCACACAGAGCAGTTAGAGCTCTTTGCTAAGGAAACGAAAGAGCCGCACTGACAAGCCACCACCCTTGGGTGGTGGTTATTGACTATATGGATATTCCTATGGACTTAGAAGCTCCAGAAAACTAGAAAGAGCAATATATCATAATGTCTCGTTTATCTGGCTTATGGGTGGCTTAAAACCAGACCATAAAACCATCGCTGAATTCAGGCGACGAAACAAAGCGCCCCTCAAAAATGTTCTTAAGACATGTGCCCGTTTATGTATCAAGCTTAATCTTATCGCAGGCAATACCTTGTTTGTTGATGGCAGTAAAGTGAGAGCCAATGCTTCAATTAAGAATACCTGGACTAAAGAAAAATGCCAAAGAGCTCTTGGGAAAATCGATACCCGTATAGAAGCTATCCTCTCTGAATGCGATGCTGTTGATGAGTATGAACAAAGTCAAGATTCATTGGTAAAGATAAAAAAAGAGCTTAAGAATAAAAAAGTACTTAAAGTAAAGGTCGAAAACATCTTAAAAGAACTGAAAGAAGAAAATAGAAAGTCAATAAATACCACTGACTCAGAATCTACACGCATCAACAGCCTCAAAGGATCTCATGCAGGATATAGTCTGCAGAACGTTGTTGATGAAAAGCACGGATTAATTGTCAATGAGGATGTTGTAAGTGAAAATAACGATTTAAATCAGTTTGCAGAACAAACAAATCAAGCCAATGAAGTTCTAAAGAAAAAATGCGATACTGCCTGTGCTGATTCTGGCTATGCCAACACTGACGAATTACAAAAAATAGATAAACAAAAGATTAAGGTTATCGTTCCTTCTCAAAGACAGGCATCTAAAAAAGAAGCCAAACCATTTGATAAATCAAACTTTCAGTATGATTGTCAAAAAGATTGCTACATTTGTCCAGAAGGTCACTTTCTGACATATCGCTATATAAATAAACGTGAACAAAACAAAGTATACATAATTTCAGAAAAAACTATTTGCAAACAATGTCCTCATTGGGGTGTATGTACCAAATCACAACAAGGAAGAACAATCGCTAGACTCATCAATGAAGAAGTAAGGCAAAGACTTGAGGCGCAATATGAGGAGGCTGAATCTCAGACCATTTACAAACTCAGACAACAGAAAGCCGAACTCCCATTTGGACATATTAAACGCAATTTAAAAGTTGATGCGTTTCTCTTAAGAGGTTTAGATGGTGTAAAAGCAGAAGCCTCACTTCTGGCAAGTTGTTTTAATATCAGACGGATGATGAGCATCGTAGGTATTCGAGCATTGATTGAGAAACTCAAGAACTTAGCCTCTTTAAGAGGAACTTCTTCACTGGATAGGTGGAACTTTGCACTCCCGCTACCTTCAGTAGGATTAGAAAGCTTTTCCTACCCAAGAAAAGAAATCAGAGAAAACAAAGAGAACAATGCCTCTGCTTTTATAGAAAATAGTGATAAAGCAGAGAAAATTTGGATAAATAGAGTCTTTGTTTCTAAAAGAAGGGTTGAATTCCCTTTCTTATATCAAAGAGCATTTCTTTGAACTAATTGCAACACAGTCTGATTGCGAACTCGGCGAAGCAATCTGGGTTGGCTTTGTCAATGGTCGCTCACCGCGAACGTAGTGAGGCAATCTCTCTTATTCGATTTGGCAGAAACTAGAAAAATGCTATACTGCGTGCACATAACATAAATGAGTTATCCATGTGGGAAGGTAGGCGAAAAGAGAGATTATTCGAATCGACAAGGAGGGAAAAATCAAAACCTTCCGGTCAAAAGCAAATATCGCAGAAAGGTTGTTGTTGGATAAATCCATTTTCTCAAATAGAGAAAATGGGTTTTTGTTTTTTGGCAGATCCTGATTTTGTTGCTGCAAACGGCCGGGATACTAAAACCATTCTACATTAGTGCCAAGAATGCCAAGAAAAGACAATGAAAATAATCATACGGAATAATCAAACAGAAGAATGGAAATTCATAGAGTCCGCTAGAGCAAAAGCTGAGGCGGAACTTCAGAAGCTACTTGCTGAGTCACCTTCTCTCATGCCAGTAGGTGAAATTCGCGAAGGAATGTCGCAGCTTGTATTCGCAATTTGCGAGTTCGGTCTCCCAGGCTCTGGAAATACCGACATTCTGGCATTTAGTACAAACGGTGACATCTCAATAATAGAATGTAAACTCGCTACGAATCCTGAAGGTAAGCGCAAAGTGATAGGCCAAATCCTGGAGTACGCTGCACACCTATGGGAAATGAGTTATGACCAAGTCAATACTCGCATTCGACACTTAAGGGAGAAAGATTTATCAGAATTGGTTCAAGAAGCAGCGACAGGAGGATGGGATGAGGAGAGTTTCCGTGAGGGCGTCAAGCAATCCCTACATAGCGGCTCATTTATTCTTATTATTGTGGTGGATGAAATCAATGATGATTTAAGACGGACCATCCGCTATGTTAACGAGTGTAGTGAATCCGCGTTTTCGCTTCACGCCTTGGAGATGCGAAGGTTCCAAACGGACTCTACTGAGATTCTTATACCGCATTTGTATGGTGCGTCCTCGAAGCCGCCTCCAACTAATAGGAAACAATGGACGGGGAAAGAGTTCTTTAAAGTTCTGGGCGAGAAGAATGCTGACGCAAAGGTCGTCAGTGTTGCAGAAGATCTACATAAATGGGCCAAAAAGATAGCAGACCGAATCTGGTTTGGGACAGGCATAGAGACAGGATCCATCACTTTTCATTATCTTAAAAACGGGAAGACTATCTCCGTATTTACTGTCTATACAAATGGCAAACTTTCATTAAACTATGGCTGGCTCTCAACTCAAATAGGCAAGGAGACAATGGAAGAGTTCCATAAGTTAATACACGAAATACCATCTCTTGGGCGAATACCTGGGGACTTCTCTAAATGGCCCAGTATAAAAATAGCTGACGCATTCCCCAATAAAGAGAGTATTGAGAGATTTAAGGAAGCTGTTCTTTGGCTTCGGGATAGAGTTAAATCGTAAGTATGAAAAGATATCGCAACAGATAGCAACTTATATGCTTTGAGCTAATACCTCGATCGTCAGGGATACTACGTCCCTGAATCATGCGTCGTGTAGGCCAAAAGTGCTGTAGTCATGTTCACTATATGAAAAAGAGGAAATAAAACATGTCCAGTCGTTTAGGTAAGATATTTGAAGACCAGAAACTTATGGCAAAAATCAAGCAGCGCTTACCGCATCTCTTTCAGCTGGCAGGATTAGAGAGTTCAAGAGCTGGAAAAATTGGAATGGAAGTAGGCTCCCTTCGGGAAAGGGTGATAGTTGCTTTGCTTATTTACAAATTTGGTGACACGAATATAGAGACAGAAATCCCTATAACTGAACCAGAAGTTGACGTCAAATTGTACGACCAGCCTATCTCCATTAAAACAATTACAGGCAAGGGATTCAGTGGGGTTAAACTCATATGGACAGTTGATGCGCAAAAGGCAAAACAATTCCGTGAAAGCTATTATCCTCATTGTGATATTTTGCTCGTCCAAATTAACTGGAATGCTCGAGGAGGTTTTTATTATATACCTTTGGAAACTCAA
Source organism: uncultured Clostridia bacterium (assembly GCA_964594375.1). Lineage (GTDB taxonomy): Bacteria > Aerophobota > Aerophobia > Aerophobales > AE-B3A > AE-B3A. Next base: position 4,136 of record CAZQMG010000092.1, read on the forward strand.
GGAAGACTCTTCAAAAAGATAGGCAAAAACAAATATATTAAACTTCCCAAGCCAGGGACAAATCCAAGAGGCGTGGAGATTAGTAATAATGCCTTGTCATATTTAGTTGAGGAGAAAGAAGTTAAGAATATAGAAATAATTTGGAAGCGGTCAAGAATAGACTACAATCCTTACAAAAGATGGGTTGATTACTGGAAGGAAAAATGAAGAATACAAAATCTAACTCGAAAAAAAGAGGTACCCAAACCAGTGCTTTTGGTACTCCTGGGAGAGTTAACCATGATTCTTCCCGTTTTTACGCGAGTAAATTGTATCAGGGACTAAACCAAGATCAGAAGATAAGGTATGTTGAAAATCCTCTGAATTCGTCCGTACTAAATAATATCTTCGTTAAAAGCAGTGAAAAAATGGATGAACTGCCTGACAATAGTGTCCATTTGATGGTTACTTCACCTCCTTACAATGTAGGCAAGGAGTATGATGAGAATCTTACTTTGACAGATTACAGGGGATTATTGAAGAAGGTTTTCTCTGAGGTTCATAGGGTCCTTGTTCCCGGAGGGAGAGCCTGCGTGAATGTTGCAAACCTAGGGAGAAAACCTTATATTCCTCTGCATGGCTTTATTATCGAAGATATGTTGGATCTTGGATTTTTGATGCGCGGTGAGATCATCTGGAATAAGGCCTCAAGTGCTAGTCCTTCAACAGCATGGGGAAGCTGGCTCTCCGCTGCTAATCCTACATTAAGAGACATTCATGAATATATTCTAATATTCTCTAAAGATATGTTCAACAGAAAAAAACTTGAAGACAGAAAGAGCACAATAACTAGAGACGAATTCCTTGAGTTTACCAAGAGCATATGGACTTTTGCTGCTGAACCAGCCAGAAAAGTTGGGCACCCGGCGCCTTTTCCTGTTGAATTGCCCTACAGGCTAATTCAACTTTACACATTCGAAAAGGAAGTTATACTTGATCCCTTTGTTGGAAGTGGTACTGCATGTATCGCTGCACTAAAGACCAAAAGGCACTATGTTGGCTATGACAATCTAGAAGAATATGTCGAACTAGCTAGGAGAAGGATAAAACTCTTTCTACAAGAACAACTGACCTTATTCGATGATTCAAAAGCCTATAGTAGATGAAAAACTGAAGACCTGACCCCATGCATGTTTTCTGAGAAAAATGCACTTCAGACAACAATGGCTAAGACAACAAAAGCCACTACTGGAGCGACGTTCAGGGTGAGAGTGCAGCTTGGGGCAAATAAGAATGAAATCATGCAAGTACATGAAGATGCTCTCAGAATAAGGATTAGCGCTCCTCCAGTCAAGGGAAAAGCGAATAGGAAAAAATGGGGACAGCGCCTGTTATTATTGTCAGATTGACGAGCGTTGAACTTGCCCTGCTCTCTTCCCAGAAAATCCCTTGCAGAATTATTCTGTAGCTGGCAGGTTCATGGATAGTATACTAGGCAGAGTCTACTGAATACATGGAGTCAACAAGCCACCACCCAAGGGTGGTGGCTTGTTGACTGTGGTCGAAAAGGGGTGCAGATTATGATTGGTCCTGTAGATTATCGAACAATAGACATCACTCTTTTTGCCATCGCCAATCTGGTTAATCTCTTGATTGTGGGCATTATGCTTTCCCGTCCAAGGGGATTAGCACGATTAGAGCACGCTTTAGGGATTGTGATAGTGGCTATGATTGTGCCTGTTGGCATTGCTGTCATCTTGAACATTGTGGGGAAACGGGAATGGTGGGCTATTGTTCTTCCTTTGCTACTCATTTCCTTCTTCGTAGTGTCTTTGATGTTTGACTATATTTTAAAATTGGATTGGAGAAACACGGCCCTTCTTTGGCCCTATATCACAATATACTATTTGGCCTCGATCGGAATGATTGGATATTCTTTCTCGGTAGATAAGTCTTATGGATTCATCACTCTCATAACCTATTTTCTCGCCCTTTTTGCAACATGGTATGCTCACTCAAGGTAACTCTAAAGAATCGCTATGGACTTCGGATAACAATGTATCTATAGTATACCTTGTTCATCGAGGGGCCTTGGTGACATGGAAATACGTAAGAGGTGACTCAACCGTCTACCAGCAAACAACAGTCTCCCACACTGGGCTCCTCCAAAACCGGACTAATAAGCACTGATATTTGGCTCAAGTTGTAATTGGGGACTTTCACC
>CAZQMG010000093.1:0-6333 GCA_964594375.1 uncultured Clostridia bacterium
AGGTGATTACTCTAGACCCTCGTTTCTCAGATTCAAGAATTTCAAAAGTCCTTCCTCAGTCTTTGAGATAACGATTTTTTCAATTTCTGGCAAAATATCTCGCATTGTCTCTAGATAAAGCCTATCTTTGGTTACCTGTTTTGCTTTTATATATTCCTTTAGTCTCTCTAAGAATCTATTGGCATCACCTTGAGCATGTTTTGTCCTCTGCACTGCGTACGCTTCTGCTTGCCTTATTGTTTTTTCTGCCTCACCCCTGGCTTTGGGGATTTCCTGATTATATTCTCCTAAGGCTTCATTGATGAGCCGCTCTCTATCCTCTTTGGCACTGGCAACTCTCTCGAATGCCTCTTTTACCTCACCCGGAGCATGAACATCTTGCAGTTTTACTGTAACTACATAAATACCACTTTTATACAGGTCCAGAATTTCCTGCAACTTTTTCGCTGTTGTCTCCTGAATTTCTTCGCGTCCTACGGTTAAGGCTTCATCCACACCTCTATCTCCTACAGTTTGCCTCATGGCCGCCTCAGCAGCATCTTTTATGGTTTTTCTAACATTTTTAACATTAAAAAGATAATCTCTGGCATCCTTGATTCTATACTGAACAATAAACCAGAGGTCAACTATATTTATATCTCCTGTCAACATTAAAGCTTCTTCTTCAATAGATTCATAAACAGCAGGCAGACCTGTTCTTATAGTTTTATATCCAATTTCCATTTTTTGAACCTTAGCTACTTGCGGTCTGTCTATTCTCTCGACTGGCCAGGGTATATGGTAGTATATCCCCGGACCTTTAGAAGTATAATATCTTCCCCAACGTCGGACTACCCCCTCTTGCTCCGGGTGGACAATATAAATACCTGAGAGAACCCAGAGAACTATAACAACTATGACTATTACCAATCCTATTCTTTTACGGTTCATACGTTTCCCCTCACCCTTCCCTCTCCCCAGAGGGGAGAGGGCAAACGAACAACGAACAACGAACAACTAGCAACGAACAACTAGCGACGAGCAACGGATTTTATTTCATTATACCATAAGTGGTGAATATTCTCAAGACCTCGTTGGGTAATTCAGCTAAGCGGTCCCTTTTTATAATAATATAATCATCTATGAGAAATTTGGCACATTTTTCGTGCTCGGCTCCAATAACAAACAGAAAAGGAAGAATTCCATCTTCTTGCAGACCCTTGAGGCTCTCTCTTACATCTCCGGGAGTGTCCGGTTCTCCATCAGTAATAATGGAAAATCCCTTGGGTATGCCTTCAACCTTCTTCAGATTATCAGAAATGTATTTTATAGCATTGACCATCAAGGTGCCTCCGTAAGGAGATAGGGACATTATTCTTCCTCTGTTTTCTTCACCATAATTTTCTTTAAAGTCTTTTATTGTATAGACTGTATCCTTATAATTCATTATTTCTCTGAGTAAGATTCCCCCCGAATGGAAAGCAAAAATGCCGAAAGGATAACCAGAATAGTTCAACGCTTCACCCTGTATTAATAAAGCATCCTTGATATAATCGATTATTCTATATCCAAATCCAAAAGCAGTAGAAGAACTTATATCTGCTAAAATGGCCCAGGCTGCCTTTTTTTTAATTCTGGCTCTCTTACGAAACATCTTTTTATTTGGTCTTACCCCGGTAGCCTCATATTCTAATTCTGCCTGGACGTATTCTCCTATGTTAATTTCCTCGCCGGCTCTAGCTTTCTTTTTTCCTCTATATCTTTCTTCTAATCTTTTAAAGTAACTCTCAATAGCTCTAATTTCTCCATTATATTTTTCTATTGTCTTATGAGCTTTCTCAATGTCGCTGCGGGAGCCCTGGGGTATGGCTATATTTACCCCTGGACTTGGTTTGGGTACTATCTTTCTAAAATAACCACTGCCTGTCCAATAGCTGAGCTTGTCTTTTTCTGAAGTGGAGTCTATTTTCTCTTTCTCTTTCTGTCTTTTTCCCCTTTTATCTTGCTTTTCGACATCTTTTTCTTTCTTAAAGCGAGGTTCTCTCTCTTTGTGTTCGCCTGGAATTGATTCCTCTGGCTGATTTTTCTCTGCTTTTTTCTTTGGACTTATCTTTTTTTGCTGCTCTTCTTTCTCTGATGAAATTTTTCTTTCTTTCCTGTCCTGAGCTGAGCGGTGCTTTTTATCCTCTTCTCTTCCTTCTCTTGGTTTTACATAACCCTTATATTTTCTGGGAAGGCCCGGACTCATTCTACTATGGCCCCTGCCAGCAAAGGAAGGAAGTTGACTCATAGGCTGCTTGATATCAAAATTTTCCTTGAATTTAACATATATTTTTTCTGTTGCTTCTAAAGAGGCATGAATATCCTTATTTTCTGCACTTCGTGCTATACTTACACATTCATTTAAGAGATTATTGTACTGAGGAGGGACCTCGTCAATAGTCTCATCAAGCAAAGTCTTTTGTAGAAAAAATTCCCTGAAAGCACTTAACCCCTTTTTCTTTTTCATTAAGTATTTGGGACTGGGTCTTCTATTAAGATAAATAGGTTTTTCTTTTTCCTTAGAAAAGCGCGCCAGTCCAGGTAGCTCTCCCCTGGCTCTACGGTCTATTCTATTATCTTCCACTATATTAAAGATTTCATGGGCCAGGGTAGGATTCTCCTTGAATTTTTCTTTTAAGAAAAAGTCCTCCAGGAATCGATTTATCGATTTAGGGTCGTATTTTTTATCAGGATGGAACTCTTGATTTAGTTTGATAAATTCCTTTATGTGATCTGATTCGTGTCTTACGGCACTGGCAATCATAATTTCATTATCAGAGTCAGTAAGAGCAAGCTTAAATTGAGTGGGTAGGTATATCTTTTCTCCGTCAGTATAAATAGCCGGACCAGAAATGAGAGGGAAAAAGGTTTTCTTATCAAAAACGAGCGGGTGTCTTTCACTAGCTCCATCCTCTATCCTAAAGTCTATAACCCTTTTTAACTCTGGTTCTATCTTTTGGCAGAGAGCCATTTTAAATCCTCATCCTTTTATTCTCTTGTTAACCCTTTCCATTAATTTTTTGTATAATGTCTGGTCACTTTCATAGGTTGACTTGGGATTAAGCATATACACCTCTATCAGCTTTCTTAGCGACTGTTTGCTGGCTAAAGATGCCTGGCAAACCTCCACCGCTCCCCTTAAACCCATATCTTTCTTGTAGCTGGCCAGAATATTTCTGAAATCAAAAATAAGTTCAGTGATGAGAGTAGCCATTTTCTCATCCAGTCCGGCTGCTCTTGACATAAGTATAGCAATGGTACCCTCTTTGTCAGGGTAAATCAATTTAATTTGAGCCCATCTTTCTAAGAAGGCATCACTCAGTTCAATGGGTGTATATCTGGAATCCAGATTACCCGAGGAAATCATTTTGAAATTGTCTGCTCCTTCAATAACCTCAAAACCATATTGAGACTGAATAGTTAGCTTTTTATCGTCCAGGACACCATGTAGGCCATAGAGGACGCCTGGATCCACCGGACCTATTTCCTCAAAATAGAAGATACCATTATGAACCATAGCTAGACTCAAAGCGCCGGGTGCCTTTATAGGTTTAGGGTCAGCCGGGACCCAGGAGCCTATTATATCATCCATGCTCGTTTCTCTATTGCCTGTGGGAGCCATATAAAAAGGTATATTATTTATATGAGCATACCATTTAATCATAGTGCTCTTGCCACATCCAGTAGGACCATTTAATAAAATAGGTTTTCCCTTGTCCGCCAGTTCACAAAATGTCTCCCATTCACCTTGTTGATCTATATACTCTATAGCTTCCTTCACTCTATTCACAGGATAGTGCGAAAGAACAAAATTACTATATTTTCCTTCTTCTATCTCCTCTACACCTTCTAAGGATTCGATAGATTTAGTTCTTTTATTCTTTAGAACATCTAATAATTTATCTAAGACAACCAAAGAAAGAAAGTCAGTATGAGCAAACTCTGGCTCAAGTTCCAGAAGGCCTCTGATTTTCTTTTTCCTGCGGAAAAGATAATAATTTCCTATCACTATATTTCTTTTTATATCGTATCCCTTAAAAAAACCATTCTTTTCTAGCGTTTCTCTGCGTCTTTTACCCAGGTCATTCTTATTAATGGTGATTATTTCATAGTTGTTAGAAGGAGATTTAAGAATAGCTCTCTTTTTATCTTTAAAGGAGAGAAGTGTGGTTTTATTTTGGCTTATAGTTCTCAGGTGATAGTCTTCTAAGGGATAATTTTCTGCTATCCAGGCTCCTAATTTACCTATCCTTTTACGAGTTGTCCCTTCAATCAAACTTATATTGTAATAAACAGGAAGATAGATTTCTCCTTGCAGGGGAACAAAATCCACTTTTATTATCTTCCCGGGTATAAGAGGCGTGAGCAAAGCGCTTTCCTGCTCTTTATTTTTTTTGAATTCCACTATGTATCTATTCATTTATCTTTCTCTTTTTTATCCTCTTTTCCCCAGATTCTATCGAAGTCTGCCTCTTCTCCTGTTTTCTGTGGTTCTTCTATCTCCATACGCCATACATCCATATCTTCTTCTTTGGGCTCTGTTCCATTAATAATATAATTAGAAAAGGTAAATGAGTTCTGGTAGGTTCCTCTGTATCCAATAATAATGGCCTTAAGATTCTCAGATTTTTCAAAGGATAGAGCTATTGGCTCCCACTCTCTGGATAGTCTTTTTTCTTCTTGCAGGAGGCGTTGGCTCAAATAAGATTTTCTTTCTACATTGGGTGTCTTATGAAATTCTTCCTCTATCTTTTTCAGCTTGATACTCTTCTTTTTAAAGTAAGCTAACAATCCTTTGTCCAGGGATAAATATTTACGGAAAAAGCGTCTTTCCACAGGATAAGCACCTATCTGAAATAAAGGAGAGGTAAATTTACCTAGGTCAGCTAGCCAGGGAACTATCACTCCACAAATAACATCGCCAAAAACGAAATAGAATCCCCCCAGCACCGCAGTGATTTTAGGGTTGGAATAAGTACTGGCGATAACTGCCCATCCAATTGTCTCTGTTAAGATACCATATTTCATAGCTCGCTCAATAGCATACTTTCTTAATTTTTGTACTTCTTTTTGTTGAACAGGATTAATTTTTATTCTACCACCTCTAAATTCCTTTTCAAAACCATTGGTCAAATATCGGATGAAGTCTTCCTTTCTATTTCTGATGTTTGTCTCAAAAAGATATTTTATCCTATCAGTTAGAATTTTAAAGTGTTGGTAGCTTCTTTCCCTATCCTGGTATTCAATCAGTACTATAGCGTTAGAATCACTGTCGTTTCCATAGATTCTTGATTGAAGCTCGAGCTGATTTCTTACTTCGAAGAATCTGCCATCCAGATATACTCCAATCCCTTTACCTAACTCGTCGTCAAGCTCTTTTATTCTCATCACTGAGCACCGATAAATATCCTGATAAATTCCTGTTCAAAGACTCTTCTAGAAATAGCCAGGGGAATAAAGCGGAGAAGTTCTTCTATGCCAGTTGATATTTTTGTCTTTACCCGCATAAGAGTTGATATGTTTCTGCCTTTTTTAAAACAGTAAATTCTTCCTTTTATTTCTGAGTCATCAAACACATAGGAATGAGTTAATCCTGACTTTTCTAGTTTTTCCCCCGCCTTCTTTTGTTCCTGAAGTATTGTCTCCTCCTTGGATAGCTTAGCAAAGGAGAGATAAAGACCATCAATCCGTAGTCTCCCTTCCTTTTCCAAATAGGCAATTTCCTCTCTTTTGTTGTCATATACCTTGATGCCACTCCTGGCAGGATAAAACGTTTCCAGGTAGCCTCTTATTCCTTGAGGAGTCTTTACTTCCAGCACTAGAGGTAGCTTCTTTTCTTTTAGGATAAAGTCACCATCTATATAACCTAGCAGTCTGCTATCTTTCTCTATCTTTAGTAGGTGCGTTCTATTTTCGTTGGTTCTAATGATATATCGGTTCATTGAATCGTCGCTCGTTGCTTGTATTGCGCAATGACATACGAAATACGAAAAGCGAATCAGGTCCCTCGCTTGCCACTGTGAGAAATATCTCCAGCAGGTCTAATGGAGGCGCCTGCCTGTGCCAGCACGGCAGACAGGAAGCCGAAGGAATCTCAATGAAGTATTGGATATTCAATGTTCTTTTTGGTGTGAAGACTATTTTTCTGTTGTTCAGTCTTGTATCAGGGGAAAGTTGTTCAGTGCAGGGAATGGCCAGTCCTGTTTTCTACATAACTTCCGGGTTAGAAAGTGGAAACACTATTTCTTTGCTTCTCTTTTCTCAGCCCCTCTTCTTTTAGGCTATTTTATTCTTTTGTCAACACTCTATATT
>CAZQMG010000094.1:0-6255 GCA_964594375.1 uncultured Clostridia bacterium
CTACATTTCTTGAACTCATTTTTTTCTTAACTTTTATTGGCATCCACTCTTTACGAACTAGGCCGCTTACAATGATTCGCCTCTTTATCATCCCTAAATCCCCATTGCGCTTTGAATCGGATAATACTGTGGCGTGCACGGTAATCTTCCTAAAGCCCGCCGTTTTGAGAAGCTCACTCAAGCTTTCCTGGCCATACAGTCTCTCAGCATAAAATTGGTCGACAATAATACCCTTTTCCACATGAGTAATGATCTCACGGGAGATTAGGCGCTGTCTGTCCAATGAAAAGGAACGCTCTCGACAAACAAAATACTTCTTGTCCATCCATTCCCAAGACTTCGGTTGGAAGTGTTCCCGCAGGTATTCCCCGTCAGCAACATCGATGAGCAGCCGTCCCCAGGGCTTGAGAATTCTGAAAACTTCTTTTAGAACTCTCATGTCATCCTGAGTCGTTTCAAAATAGCCAAAACTGTTCCCCAGTATCAGCACCACCTCAAAAGTATCGGGCGGGTATGGGAGTTTCCGAGCATCTCCTTCTCTAAATTTAACAACCAACCCCTCTTCTTTTGCCTGTGTTCTCGCCTTTTGGATCAGGTAGTGCGAGCGATCTAATCCCTCAACATTTTGAAATCCCCGTCTGGTCAGTTCAAGGGAGTGTCGCCCCTGTCCACAGCATAGGTCCAGAATTCCTTCTTCTGGTGAGAGCCTGAGAATTTTAAACAATAAGTCAACTTCCTTCCTGGTGATATCCTGGTCATCTACCACATCTCCGTCTGTTTTCAAGTACATCGAGTTGAAGATGGCTCGCCACCAATCGGATTGCACGTGCTCTTCCAAGTCGAGTACACGCCCAAGGCACTTGATACGTCCCGGGGCGACTCTTCTCGTTCGCGGAGGCTCCGGCATAGATGATTTCTCTTTCATCCCTTTATCCTCCTTATGCCAAAAATGGTCAAAGATGTGTTACCTTAACGAGCGTCGGCTTTCCTTCTTAACAAGTATTCGATGTCTTTTTCTTAACCACATGCAAGATACAGAATCACTAAGGGCATTTCGATTTAGAGATAACCGCCTCTCTCTATTGCGGGAGTAGGGATGGTTTCTTTCGAAAATGAGGAGCAGGAGTGGAGCTTGAATCACAAGGACATCACTCCTTCTAAACTTCTTGAGCATCTATACTTTTGGAAAGCTCTCTGCATCGCCAAATTAGCCGAGAGAGATCTTTCTATTATCCACTGCATACAAGTGTTTTATGGTTCTTGAACAATAGAATAGAGCGCTGATAAGTGATAAGACGGCTATAGCTACTAGCGAATAAAAGGGCGTATTGAGCAACGTGCCAACGAGGATGAAGAGGATGTAGCTATTCTTTCTGCCATCAAATTTTCTGAATACCTGTTCAATTCGCCCATAATCTTGAAGGGGACGGTTCCTTATTGCGCTTGCGAAGACATGCCCACAACGAGAGGAAAAACTATCAAACAACACTATGAAGATGCCCAGCAAAATCGCTGAAACCCCGTAGGTCCCCGATAAGTAGATGGCTAGAACGATATACCATGAATGCTCAAACAGAAAATCGAAGGGATGCTCCATTTTTCCAATATTTGAGGAAACTATTTTTATTCGTGAAAGTTTTCCGTCCACACCATCCATGAACGAGACAATAAAGGTGAGACCGGAGGCTAAGGGTAGATACCCACTAAGAAAAAAGAATGTGGAGGTATAGGCAATAATGTTCGTTAGTATGGTGACCTGGTTTGGTGTAATCTTGGTATTTGCTAATCTCTTCACAATAAAGTTTTCTATTGGCTTATTCACATAAGTTGCGAGCAAGTCATTTCTTCCTTTGCAGGCATTCTTTATCAAAAGCTCCTTTGCCTTGACCAGGTCTTTCTTGGTGTCAATGTCTATCCAAAAAGGCTTGATGTCTTTGCGCAGCTTGCGAACATATCTGTTAATCTGCGTAATATCGAATATTTCAGCATCTCTGCTCAGAGCAGCCTTTCTAATACCATCTGCAAGTTCAGTCTTCCCTTCTTTTAGGGCTTGTCCGATGTAAAAAAATATTTTTGGCGAACACAAGAAGATACCAGTATCTGTGCAATTTGATTCTTCTATATCTTTACCGATGTCAACAATCCTTCCCTTTTTTTCTAGAACTTTGGTGTCTCCGGACGAGGCCTCCTCTCTACCAACTGCTAAAAAAACAGAACTCCTCATATTCCTCATATAATGCATATGATGACCAATAAGTTCTCTCAGAATACGGTTATCGAATATGTGGTCTGCCATCAACAGAACAAACTCTTCCCTTAGCAGTTCTTTAGCTTTTAAAACAGAGACTCCATTTCCTGTTTCCCAGTTTGTATTTTGAATACAAGTGATCTTGACCCCTAATTTTCCTCCATCTCCCAACTTGGCTCTGATTTTCTTTCCGAGATAACCAACAACAACTACAAATTCATCAATGCCAGCTTGTTTCGCGGTAAGTATTACCCTTTCGATTAAGGATAAACCCAAGAGCCGGACCAAGGGTTTGGGTCCATCTTTAATTAAACCTCCAAATCTACCACCTTTTCCAGCAGCAATTATTAAGGCCTTAATGCTTTCCTCCTAGGCATATTTTTCTTGGCAGTACCTTAAAAACTTCTCCCTCCTCAATGAGTTTCTAAAACGTGCATAACACTAGATATATGTGCATCCGGAACCCAACTTCTGTATAGAACCAAAATAAGATCCCGGCCATTCTCTATTTTCTTATTTCATTCTTTCTTGGTTTCTCTGGACGGTTTTAACTACTAGCTCGGTTATTATCTGGAACCAATTCCCTATGAACTTTATCCCTCCTGGAAAGTCATTTACTTCCAGGGTATAATAACCGTCTTCACCCTCCACTAAATCCATTCCTCCTATCTCCATTTCCATTCTGTTAAAACAGCGTAAAGCCCTCTCCATTATTTCATCCGGAAGCAATACCTGCCAGGCCTTACCCTCATTGGGATGGAAAAAACTTTTAACCACCTTTGCTATCTTATAGATTCTGGTTACACCGCCATTGTTGGGAATAAATTCCTGTAGATATATCCATTTTTTCCGCAAATTCTTTAGACTCTCTACCGATTTTATATATACTATTCCCTTTGAACGACCATATAAAGGCTTTACCAAAGCGGGAAACATGCAATTGTTCACATTTTCTAAAATCTTTTCCTTTAAAGCGAACACTGTCCTTGGTATCTTCAAACCCGATTGTTTCATAATCTCATGGGAAATTAACTTATTACTACTCAGCGATAAAGCCTTGTGGGAATTTATCACCTTGGTTCCTATCTCCTCAAGATATTGGGCCAGCCACAGATACTCGCGCTCGAGAATTCTTACAATCACAACATCGTAGTCTCTTAACAAGGAAATATCACCATTAATCGTCCAAGGACTAATTATTTGAGAACTCATATCCTTGCTTACAAGGTAATTACTTAAAGATACTAGAGGCGATTGAGATAATAAGATTTTTTTTGAAGTAAGAAGTCCTACTTTCATAGGTAAAGTCCTGTATTAGGCTTGTCCTCCAACTCCCTTATTTTATGAACTTTTTCTTTCATTGGCTGTCCTTACTTCTAGCTTATTAACCCGGACCTCAAACTCTTTTTCAGCAACCTTTGCTCTTTAGCCTTTTTCTTCATCTTTGCCTTTTTAGTTTTGTTCCTCTTTTCTCTGAGCCCCTCTGGTTTCTCCCCATCCACCATTTATTCACAATGGCCTGGAGAATCATCCTGATGCAGTCCCAAACGACTATTAGGATAAGTATTTCCCACCATTTCATCATTTTACTCGCCTCTTGGCACGGATTTTCCTTCCTAGAGAAAAGGGTTGTAATAAGCTATCTTTTCCGCTCTTTTGACCAATTTTCCCCCTGAGATTCCTGCTCTAGAGGGGGGAGGCTTCGTTGGCGTGGCAGGAATCCTCTTGCTTTAAATTGGTGCTTTCAACAGTGATAGTAACAAGATCATCCTTGCTTCGCGGCTTGATCAACTCCGCAATGAAGAAGGCGACTCCGCTGATTGAGGAGAAATTATAGAACTCCCCCTCTTTGCAAAGCCGGTAATTGGGCTCCTTAAATGGGGGTCTAGAGTCTCCTCGTGTCAAAGTAAAGGTCTTGCTTATTGGCTTGAGCTTTTCCATTCTATCACCTCGCCTTCATTCCTCCCTGCTGGCCCTGCCGAATGGTGGTCACCCATAGTTTATTTTCAGCAGGACAGACAGGAATTTTGTTGTATTTTGTCCTCTTCCTCCATATATCTGGTAACAACCTGTTTATCCGTCCTACCTCTTTTTCAATGACCCCTAAATTTTTCTGACCTTTTTCGGTCAATGTCTCTATGTCTCTTGTCAATTGTGCTTCCCCGAGTATCACCTGTAGCGCATTTCTTATTTGTTCTATATTTTCTCCCCTGATTTCAAAAATTTGACCTCATTTTCCCTGAAAGTGTCCATTTTTTACTCCGGGGGACTCAATCTTCAATCCTCCAAGTCCAAAAAATCTCCATTATCATATCCGCTTCTAGTTCAGGGTCTCTTACTGGTTCTGGCTTGAAAGCAACGGTCAAGACTTTCTTCTCTCTGTTCAAATCTGAGAATGCGTCCTCATCTCCCTAGCCAGATTTTGCTTCGTCCTCTTTGCTGAATGCCCTGACCCGGACAGTCCAGTCTTTCAACTGATGACCCCACTTTTTCATCTTCTGCTTCAGTAACCTTGCTACTTCGGCCCATCCTTCAACAGATTCTATTCCTCTAACTAATTCTATTTTTGGCATTCCTCACCTCACTTTATTCATTTAACACTTTTGCTTTTTTCCCCTTGCTCATCCCTTTTTCTCTTCCCCTTCTTGTATTTCTTCTTACCCCTTTGCCTCGTCACTATCCTCACCTCTCAAAAATCGCTATAATGTAGAACTAATCTACCACAAAATCGCTTGATTGACCGTCCCTGATTTTAATCCAGATCATGTTTCACCTTTACTGCTTGCATTTTGCCAGGGTGTCGCTCCGATGGTGCAATTTCAAAAGTGACTGCGTCATCTTTTTTGAAACTTTCAAACAAATCCTCGCACTTTGAAGAATGGAAAAACAGCTCTTTTCCATCCTCTGCTTTGATAAAACCAAACCCTCTGTCGGTAACTTTTTTTACTTTTCCTTTCATAGCTTTCACCTCTTTTTTGGGAGATTCCGAGACTCCTGTCTAAACTTCTCGGACTTTTTTGACCTCCCTGAAGCTCCCCTCACCATACCTACCGCTGTTCAATTTCTTCAATGCCTTGTGGTAGGTGCAATGAAACACTCTACCATTTGGCATTTTGTAATCGTGTTTGGTCTGCCATTCTTCTTTTTCTGACATCTTACTCATCTAATCTTCCTTGTCCTGTCTCCTGGGATGCTCGAACCACTTGCCACAGCGAAAGCAGTGATAAACTCTTCTCATTCCGTTCTCTTTATCTTCCGGAGCCAGGACAGCTCATGTTGGCCGCCTTCTTAAAAAGCAGCCAAGGAAGGCAAAAACACTGCCCTGGCTCACATACTCTGTTACTTTTCGCCTTTCTTCTTCTTGGCCACTTCTCTCACCTGCTCTATAATTTCACTCTTAGATCCCTGCTCCGAAGGAGCAGTCTTCCGCTCTATTTCCTCTCTTCTGCCTCTTCTCTCGTTCAATACTGATCGTCACAACATCTTCGGTCCCTGGTTCAATGAACCTGGAGATCATCGAAGAGAGCTCACTCAGCGAGCAACAATAATGACACCGCTGCTTCTATTTCATCTCTAAGAAGTATCAATTCATTCTTTAGACTTTCGTTGGACACTAGCGTCTCCTATGACTAGCTTTTTTACTTCTCCATTCCCTCTTATTTTTTAGTCTTCTTCTGGCTTTCTTTCTAGCCATCGCCTCACCTCTTTTCGGCTACCACCGGAATTTCACTTTAGTTTGCCATACCAGAAGCCTGTGGCCGGGCCTGGCAGTTATACACCTTCCTCATCACTTCCCACCTCCTCCTCAAACTCTTTTTCAATAGCCTTTGCTTTTAACATTACCTTTTCTGTTCCTTTTTTTGCCTGCCTTACCGCTTTCTTAAGATAAATCAAAGTTCATAAAGTGGGTGAAATGTAGCCATTACTTCCCCAGGCCATGAGATTTGGCAAAATCGACTGGGGACCTAACATATTAGTCCCCAGTCGACATCTCAGGCTGTGTTACT
>CAZQMG010000095.1:0-6196 GCA_964594375.1 uncultured Clostridia bacterium
AATGTTGCTGCAAGCCCAGTCTCTGAAAGTCTTTCTTTCAACTCCCTAATGGGAAGGCTTGTTAAGATCTGGGTAGTAAGGGGGATTTCAATTCCATCAAAACCAAGATCTTTGACATGTTCCGCAAGGTACAGGTATTTCCTATCAAAGGTCGATCCCCATAGAAGACACCAGGCACCACACTTAGCCATTATTTCCTCCTATGAAACGTAGTCGTAATGTCAAAAGTGTTTTACTTGACCTGTTCCTATTGATGGCAATAATTGTTAAGTTAGAGCCAACGTAATGATGGCCTCGGGGAGCAGGTCAGAATATTGTATTGCTTTTTCCACCCTCTATTCTGTGAGTAGTTCTGGACACCCGATTCTAGATGCTCGTAAATGGTAAAAAATTACCGCTGCTGTTGTTTAGCCAGAATTTTGCTTTGAAGCTGTCTTAAAGAGCCCGGAAGCAAAATGGCAATAATCAACAAAAATCCCATCGCAATATTCATCACTACTCCAGGAACATTGATCAAACCCATGCCAAACCTGGCCAACCCTACCATAAAAATAGAGATTACTACTCCCAGAATATTTCCTGCTCCACCAAAAATATAAACGCCTCCCAGCACTGTGATGGTTATGATTTCTAGTTCCCATCCAGTGGCAATATTGGGACGGGTACTACCTATTCTTGAGGTGAGAAGAACTGAAGCCAGCCCAGAAAACAATCCTATAAGTGCAAAATTAAGAAAACGAATTCTATTAACATTTATTCCAAAGAATCTTGCCGCTGTAGAATTATTTCCAATAGCAAAAAGCTTTCGTCCATAGGTGGTTTTATGTAAAACAATCCCAAAGATAATGGCAAGGATTATAAAGAGCACCAATTCAAAAGGAATCCTGGTATTTCCTATGTAGCCCTGGCCTAAGTAAGCAAAGGATTTGGGATATGTAGTAACAGCCATATCACCAAGTATTACATAAGCTATCCCTCTAAAAAGAAACAGACCGGCAAGAGTAACAGCGATAGCTGGAACACCTATTTTAGTTATGATGAGTCCATTAAGGACCCCTGCTGATAGTCCGGTCAAAAGTCCAATAGAAATCAGTGCTGGGGTACCAACACCCAGGTGCTGGGAGGCGAGTCCCATAAAACAAGAGGAAAGAGCAATAATACCGGCAACTGAAATATCTATATCTCCACAGATAATGATGAACATCATGGGAAGGACAATAATCGCTTTTTCCATAAAATTAAAGGTAGTACGTAACATATTGTTCAAATCAAGAAAATAGGGCGAAAGCTTAGAATCTACAACAATCATAGTTACAAACATAAAAAAGAGAATGGCCTCCCACTGCATCAAAATACGCCAGATTGGCATTTTTTCAGTACTCTTCATCAAAGATTCTTCCTCCTTATTATCAATTCCTTTGTGCGTTTCTCCATTACAGTATTGATAATCACAGCTACCAGGATAACCAAACCCTGCAAACCCATTTGCCAGAAGGGAGAGATATTAATCTGGGTAAGAGCATTATTAATAATCCCAAGAAAAAGGACGCCCAACACTACCCCCAAAGTTGTTCCCGATCCACCAAAAAAACTAACCCCTCCCACAACACAAGCAGCAATTACTACCAGCTCAAATCCCATGGCTGTATCACTTTGAGCTGAGGCATACCGTGCAACCCAAAACAAACCAGCTAACCCAGAGATGCTGCCGGCTATCATGAAAACAAGGTATTTAATCTTTTTAAGATTTATACCTACATATTGGGAGGCTATCTCATTGCCACCAACAGCATATATTTCTCTACCTGTTCTAGTGTACTTCAAAAAAACACCAAAAATTATCACGCACAATATGGCCACAAAAAGAAGATTGGATACTCCCAGGAATCCTCCCCGGGGAAGGTTTTTGAAAGCGTCTGACATCTCATGAGCGCTGACCCACGTTCCCCCGCTCATGAGAGATACAAATCCCCGATAGATTCCCAGAGTGCCTAAAGTAACGATAATGGCCGGAATTCGAAGCAGGGAAACCAATATTCCATTAAAGGAACCCAGCAAAAATCCTATTAATATGGATAGTAAAACAATGACAAATATTGGAATCCCAGGATAATATTGATGTAAAAGGGCTACGCTCATACCTGTTAGAGCCACTCCTGCACCTACAGATAAATCGATTCCCGCTATGAGGATAACCATAAACTGCCCCATGGCAACCATTGCCAGAAGGGCGGTATCGTCCAGAATATCCCTGAAATTCCCTATGCTTAGAAATCTGGGGGATCTCAGGCCAATAATTACTATCAAAGAAACGAGCGAAACTAAAAGAATAAATTCCCTTTTCTTAACTACTTTTTCTAACATTCTAACACTTTTTCAGCTCTCCTTAATCCAAAATATGGCCAATTACTGCTTTGATTATTTTTTCTGCACTGCTTTGCTCTCTGGCAGATTTCGCTGCAATGCAACTTTCATGTATTACAACAATATTACCAGACATCCCTGAAACTTCTGCTAACCCAGATTATTTGCCAATTCTTTACCCACTCTTCTGTGGAAAAGGTAGGTTCTTAGAGTACCTCATAATATTAATTTCAGGATTACAATGAACCAGTTATTAGTTTTACGATTTCGTCAATGTTGGTTTTGCTCTTAACCCTTGAGCCCACCCTTCGGCCTCCCCGCAGAACAATAATCCTATCTGATACCTCAAAAACATGTCTCAAATTATGACTAATGACGATGACAGATGCTCCCTGCTTTCTTATTTGTTTTATAAGTGCCAAAGTCTTCCTCGTTTCTTCCACACCTAGAGCGGCAGTTGGTTCATCTAGAACGACTATTTTCCCACTCCAAGCAATGGCTCTTCCTACGGCAAGAGCCTGACGTTGACCGCCGGACAGGTTTTGAACTGGTTCTTTCAAAGAAGGAATAGAAATTTTTAACCTTTTCAAAATATCGATGCTTTCAGCTACCATTCTTTTCCTATCTACAAACCAACGAAATTTGGTAAGAGGTCTCCCTAGGAAGATATTTTCGACCACATCAAGCTTATCTACCAAAGCTAGTTCCTGGTACACTGTCTCTATTTTTAATCCCATGGAAGCACGTGGACTACGGATCTCTATTTCTTTCCCTTCGATGAGAACCTCTCCCTTATCCGGCTGATAGACTCCTGCAATTATCTTTATCAGGGTGGATTTACCGGCCCCATTATCTCCAACCAGAGCTAGAATCTCATCAGGATAGAGTTCCAAACCCACATCTTCAAGGGCATGAACCCCTCCAAAGTATTTGCATATTCCTCTTAATTCTAAAATTGGCTCACTTTTGGAGGTCATGTGTCCACCTGCTTTCAAGAGTTTGTTCGTGACCATGGATTCTCTCTCTCCTGGACGATTCCGGGACTTGATAAGACCAGCTGATACCTTCCCTTTTGTTCTTGACCAATTATCAATAGCCACCACCCAAGGGTGGTGGCTTGCTAGTCGGGCTTTTTCCGCTCCTTGGCCAAGAACTCTAACTGCTCTGCCTGGTGCTGATAATATCTTATGTAATTTTTGATCTCATCTGTTCTTATTTTAGATAGAGAAGTAAAGCAGGATATTATCCTGCTTTACTTCCTTTTGAAAGCTCTCTAGTAAATGGCGGCGAATTTCTCTATGTTGCTCTTATCAAAAACATAGGGTTCTGCCATTACAGCTGTACCACCTTCTCCTATACTAATGTCACCCATTTTGCCGACGCTCATCACTTCACCTACCTCGCCTTTGATCTTGCCTGTCACCAGTTTATAGGCAATATAGGTTGCTGAATATCCCAGCTCGATCGGATTCCAGAGAGCCATTTTCTTGCAGGTACCGTTCAAAATATACTGTTTCATCTCCGAGGGTAGGCCAAGTCCGGTAAGTTCAATTACTCCAGAGAGTCCTTCATCTTCCAGTGCTTTTCCAGTTGCTGCCACACCAACTGTAGTAGGTGATATAATTCCCTTTAGATTGGGATAGGATTTAAACAATCCCATTGCCTCCCGGTAGCTCTTATCAGAGAGGTCATCACCGTAAACAGTAGCTACTAGCTTCATATCCTTATAAGCAGGCTTTTTCAGTTCCTCTTTCATCCATTCAATCCAGATATTCTGATTAGTAGCCTGAGATGTAGCGCTGAGGACAGCAATTTCCCCTTTGTAGCCAATCATCTCAGCTATTATCTGAACCTGCTGTCTGCCAATAAACTCAGGACCAGATGGGTCTAACTGCAATATACGTCCACCTTCTGCAATTCCTGAATCAAAGGAAATTACCTTAATACCAGCAGCCATAGCCGCCTGGGCAACGGGAACCAGGGCAGTTGGATCGTTAGCGGAAATGGCAATAGCGTCCATTTTCTGAGCGATAAGTGAGTCAATGATTTCTATCTGACCCTCAGCCGTAGGTGTGATTGGCCCTCGGAAAACCAATTCAATGTCTTCTCCCAGTCCGATTGCCTCCAAACCACCATCTCTACAGGCCTCGAAAAAGGCATTCCCTAGGTTTTTAACGACCATAGCGATCCTGACTTTAGCCAGTGTACCACTTGAAACCATTCCTACAATCAGAATCACCGCCATTAACACCATCAGTAGTTTCTTCATCACTTTTCCCCCTTTACAGTTAATTCTTTCGCCTTACGCTCTAGAAACTAACACCTATTTACTCTCTCCTGCACCACCTCCTTTCTTGCACAAATAGTACCTTTCACAAAACTATGAAAGGATATATATATAAACCTTCTAAATCCAAGGTAATTACGAAGCTATTATTACCCCTATGCCTTGGTTAGAGAATAACTTTTTATACTGAGAAGGAATTCCGCTATCAGTAACAATCTTACTCATAACTTCTGAGGGAGCAATATTTGCCAGAGCCATTTTATTGAATTTACTGCTGTCAATAACAAGAATAGCCTCTTCGGCTGATTCAATCATTGTTTTCTTCAATTGAGCTTCTGCTTCCCCTAGCTTGTTTATTATTTGCTCAGGTCTGTAGGTTCTTTTCGTCATTTCAACCCCCTTTTTTCGATCCCTGTTCTAACACAATAACTGGACCGATTCTAGGAGGCTGGTGAAAAAGTGGTTTTTTGTAGAGGTTTCATTTATGAAACCCGCTTTGCTAAGGGGTCCGATAAATCGGATCCCTACAATATGGGGGTTTTTCACCAGCCTCCTAGGGGGGCAGGTCATATATTAACTTAAAGATAATCTATCCCACTATTATAAATAGAAGCATTTAATCCTATTATTGACTTGAATTGGGAATTATTAGTTTGATGGGAAAGTAAGGTGATATACTTTAACCTGGAAGGAATTAAGGTCTCACGTTGATTGCCCATAAGCTACTCCATTGTAGCATACTGCCAATCTAAAAAACCCTTTTTATGCTTATATATATATATAGCATAAATAAACGGTTTGTCAAATTTGAGGAGTTCTTTTGGCTGTGGTGGTAACCTTTTCAAATACCTAATCATGTCAACGAAGGCTGGGATTTTGTAAATAGGGACAGCGCCCATTTATTGATTCTTACTTGTGGGACAATATACCCATATCTTCAAGGAGTTTCTTGGAGTGTAATCTCCAGGACACCCCAGAGGTTACCTTAAACCATCTTTGTCTTCAGAAACACATTCCTGATAATTTCCCCTTTGAGTAGGATGATGAGAAAAACCTATTGTTACAACTCTTGATATGCGTGGCATGCCAAAAACTTACATACAGCAATTCAATCCGTCAATAATAATGGGCGCTGTCCCTATTTTTTTAGAAATATACCGAGAATTTTCAAAGAGTGAATTTTTCTATCAAAAACAAAAACCCACTCTTTCAATTTTGAAAGAATGGGTCTGTCTCTGTGTAATCGTTCATTATGATGACATTTGCTTTTGACTGGAAGGTCTTGATTTTTTCCCTCCTGTCGTTTCGGATAATCTCTCTTTTCGCTTGCCTCCCCATATGGATGACCTTACTTATGCTATATACCAGTATTATAGCGAATTTATAGCTTTTGTGAAATGACCAATAGCTGCTTTTTGCTGTCGGCTGGATGTGATTGTTAGATCTTAAACAAGTCGACATGGTCATATCAAATTAGCCATCAACGTGCACAATTTATTGTGAGAAATCCTTAGTCCGATCATCGATATTCTCTGCCCGTACTCT
>CAZQMG010000096.1:0-6128 GCA_964594375.1 uncultured Clostridia bacterium
AGAAGCCGACACAAAAAAATAAGGGATGAAGTACTTGGGGTCAGGCCTTGGATATAAGCTCGGCCGATATTGCTCTTTTCGAAAATGGTAACCTTCTCCCCGTTGACTTACATTTTGCCGAGGAAAAATTTGGGTTACTTTTCAATAATTAACGAAACAGGAGTTTCTCAGGCAAGATGACAGGCTACCACATGTCCACTAGCTATCTCCCTGAGTTGTGGTTCACGCTTCCGACAAATGGGTATAGCATGAGCACACCTGGTGTGGAATCTACACCCCGAGGGAACATTAATAGGGCTGGGAACGTCCCCCATCAAGATTTTTCCTTTTTTCCTGTATCGGGGATTGGGCACAGGTATGGCGGAAAGAAGAGCCTGAGTATAGTAGTGCTTTGGACTGCGAAATAACTCTGTCTTGGAAGCCATTTCCACTATCTTACCTAAGTACATTACGGCGACTCTGTCGCTTATGTGTTTTACTACACTCATATCATGAGCTATGAATAGAAGGGTGAGTCCAAATTCCTTTCGTAAATCCTGCAGCAGATTAATGATCTGGGCCTGAATGGAAACGTCCAGAGCTGACACAGGTTCGTCTGCCACTATGAACTCAGGGTTTGTGGCTAGAGCTCTGGCAATTCCTATTCTCTGCCTTTGGCCGCCGCTGAATTCATGGGGGTATCTGTTCATTTGATCTGGCGTAAGACCGACTTTTCTTATAGTCTGTATTAGCTTTTCTTGTCTTCTCTTTTTGGAAGCGAACTTGTGTACTTCCATTGGCTCGGCAATAGTTGCTCCCACCGTCATTCTTGGGTCAAGGGAGCCAAAGGGGTCCTGGTAAATAATCATCATTCTTCTTCTGAACTTGACCATTTCTTTTCTTCTTAGGTATGTTACGTCCTGGCCGTCGAAGTAAATACTGCCGGCACTGGCATCTAGTATTCTCAGGAGCAGCTTTCCACAAGTAGTCTTCCCGCATCCAGACTCCCCCACGAGACTAAGAACTTCCCTTTTTCTTATGGAGAAACTTATACCATCTACAGCCCTAACAGCCTCTTTATGCCCGAAGAGTACTCCGCCGCTCCAGAACCATTTCTTCAAATGCCTCACTTCTACCAGGTTCTCCATTTCATCCGTTTCCTTTGACCAAATGGCATTTTACCAGATGATGGTTTTCTACTTGCACTAATTCAGGCATTTCTTGTAAGCATTTTGTCAGGCGCAAATCACACCTGGGGTGGAATGGACATCCGGAAGGGAGCTCGAGGAGATTGGGTACCAAACCCTGAATTGTATCGAGACGTTCGGTCTCTACGTCGAGTCTGGGTATGGATTTCTGCAATCCTTTCGTATACGGGTGAAGTGGATTGGCGAAAAGCGTCTCTACATCGGTAGTTTCTACAATGTGCCCTGCATACATGACTGCCACACGGTCGCACATTTCCGCAATTACTCCAAGGTCATGAGTTATCAGCATTACAGAAGCATCGAATTTCTCCTTCAGTTCATGTATCAGTCTTAAAATTTGAGCCTGAATGGTAACATCCAGCGCAGTCGTTGGCTCGTCAGCAATAAGTAAGGCAGGGTTGCAGGATAAGGCCATGGCAATCATCGCCCTCTGTCTCATTCCTCCGGATAGCTCATGAGGATAACTGTTTATTCTCTTTTCTACATCAGGCATTCCCACAGTTTTCAATACTTGTATTGCTTTTTTTCTTGCCTCTTCTTTTTTTAGCCCTTGATGTAGTTGAATTGATTCCATAATTTCATTACCAATGGTAAATACAGGGTCTAGCGAAGTCATGGGTTCCTGAAAAATCATAGATATCTTTTTGCCCCTAATTCTTCTCATTTCCTTCTCATCCAATTGCAAAAGGTTCTGACCTTCAAAATAGATTTCTCCGCCCACAATCTTTCCGGGAGGATTAGGAATTAGTCTCATAATGGAGAGCGCGGTGACGCTTTTACCGCATCCAGATTCTCCAACAATTCCCACGGTTTCTCCTTTGTTGATGGTGAAACTGATGCCATTCACAGCTTTCACCGTCCCTTCATGGCTGGAAAAGTCTGTTTCCAGATTTTTTACCTTAAGCAGCTCTTTCATGTCATACTCTATATCCTGAGTCTCGGGTCTAAAATATCTCTTAAGCCATCACCTAACAGATTAAGCCCCAGTACTGAAAAGAGTATAGCCATACCGGGGAAGGTTGCCGCCCACCACGCTCCGCTCACAATATAGGAATAACTTTTGGAGAGCATAGCTCCCCATTCCGGTGTTGGAGGCTGAGCACCCAGCCCCAGGAAACCCAGTGCCGCGCAATCAAGAATAGCTGTTGCCAGCATCAGGGTTCCATATACAATGACCGGTGCTATACTATTAGGCAGAACATGGCGAAATATGATTCTCCTATTACTGGAACCTATTGCCTTTTGTACTTCGATGTATTCCATCTCCTTAATGTAGAGTACCGAACTTCTTACAATTCTGGCCATTTGGGGAGTATAGACAATGCCTATGGCAACCATGGCTTTGCCCAATCCCTGGCCTATGACTGCCACGATGACTATAGCCAAAAGCAAGGCTGGAAATGCAAACATTATGTCAACTATTCTCATAAGCGCCGCATCCACTCCTCCCCCATAATAGCCTGCCAGCACTCCCAAAGTTATCCCGAGAAGCATGGCGATTCCAACCGCAACAAAACCTGCGCTTAGACTGACCCTGGCTCCATAGAGAATTCTACTGAGAACACATCTTCCCAGAGCATCGGTTCCCAGGGGCATACCTTCTATCGCTTCCTTACTCCAGAATCCGGGCTTCAACTTGTTAAATAGTTCCGGAGGAGAAGGACTGGGACTGTTGGGGGCAATATAGTTTGCCAGTATTGCACACAAAACGAGCGTAAGAAGGATTACCAGGCCAAAAACTGCTGATTTATTGTACTTAAATCTTCTTATTAGCTCTTTGGCTCTTGTCTCTCGTTTTCTTTTCATTTTTTTCTATTTGTAATGAATTCTTGGGTCGATATAGATATAGAGGATATCCGTTATCAGATTTACAATCACAAAAAAGAAAGCAAAGAAGAGCACACATCCCTGCACAGCAGGATAGTCCCTCATACGCACTGCAGTTACAACGTATCTACCTATTCCAGGCCAGGAGAAAACCGTTTCTGTCAAAATAGCCCCTGCCAGCAGCAAGCCAAAGTTTAGTCCAATTACAGTGATTACCGGAATCATTGCATTTCTCATAGCGTGCTTGTAGACTACTACTCTCTCTGATAACCCTTTGGCTCTTTCGGTGCGGATAAAATCCTGTCTCAATACCTCCAGCATACTTGACCTGGTTACTCTGGCGATGGTTGCCATGGGTATTGTTGCCAGAGCAATAGAAGGCAGAATCAAGTAACGAACTGCGCTTATCAGGCCTGCCATATTCCCGGTAATTATGCTATCCAGCATATAGAAGCCTGTGATACGATGAAAAGAGATGGCAATATCCATCCGCCCTCCAATAGGCAGCCATCTCAGGAACACTCCAAAAATCATCATAAGCATGATACCCAGCCAAAAAACGGGCATTGACACACCGAAGAGTGCTATTCCCATGAATGTGTAGTCGAGAGCAGAATACTGCTTGGATGCGGAGATAATACCGGCTACACTTCCTACCAGTATAGCCAGGACCATTGCCGAGAGAGCAAGCTCAAATGTACTGGGAAATCTATGAAGTATCTCTTTGGTTACATATTCGTTAGAGGCAATAGAGCGGCCCATGTCGCCGCGCAAGACATTGCCGAGCCATATCCCATATTGAACATAGAGAGGTTTATCTAATCCGTATTTTTCCTTTATTCTATTGACTGTCTGTTGGGATGCATGTTCTCCAGCTATGGTTCGGGAGGGATCACCAGGGGCAAGATGCATTAGAGAAAAGGCAATGATTGAAGTTCCCAGCAGAACCGGTACTAACATTAACAATCTTTTTGTAATATACCACTTCAATTCATTGTTACCTTTTCTCTTTGAGGTAGATTCTTAATGAACTGGGGTTCATATGTGTACCGAAGGATATTCCTCAAAATCCGTTGCTCGTTGCTTGTCGCTAGTCGCTTGTGTTCCCTCTTCCCGAGGGGAAAAGAAAGAAGTGCGTAAATCGTATTCCGTCAATAGCATTGCTTTGTAGATTTCAAGATTTTTTCTTACGAGATACTAGCAACGAGCAACTAGCAACGAAAAATGGCGACGGAAGAAATTGTCCTTCGGTATTTCTTGAAATGTTTTTATGTTGCACTTATAGCACCAAAGGGGTGATTGAAATCACCCCTTTGGTGTAAAAGACTTAAAGGAAAAAAGTCTCTTTTATTCTATCGACACAGGATAGAAGAACTTTCTCGACGTGGGATGGAGGGCATAACCCTCGACATTCTTGCGGAAGACTACATTCTGGTTCGAATGAGCCAGATATACATACGGGGCAGCTTCGTGTATCATTTGCTGAAATATTCGGTAGTATTGTGCCCTTTTCTGCACATCATAGGTCTGTAATGCCTCGGAAAGTAGGAATTGTGCTCCCTCATCATTGTAGAAGCCATAGTTTCCGGCTGCGCCTATTGAACATTTATTTGCTCCATACAGCATATTCATAAAGTTGTCCGGGTCTCCATTATCACCTGTCCATCCCAGAAGACACATCTGAGCGTTTCCAGCTTCGGTTTCCTGAAGATAGGTACCCCAATCCACTTGATAGAATTTTACGGTTATACCCACTGCGGCCAGGTAGCTCTGAATTGCCTCACCAATTTTGGGAGGGTCGAACATGTAAGGCCTTGCCACCGGCATTACATACAGAGTAACCTCGAAGCCGTCTGGATATCCTGCCTCTGTGAGAAGCCTCTTTGCTTTCTCGGGGTCATAGGCATAGTCCTCTACATCATCATTGTATCCCAGCATAAGGGGAGGCATCCCGTTCTTTGCCACTGAAGCGGTTCCCATATAGATGTTATCCGCTATAGACTTCTTATCAATGGCATAGTTGATTGCCTGTCTTACTTCCTTCTTGGTAAAGGGCTCGAAATATCCGGGGGTCTTAACCCAGGGTTCATCCGAATCGCGTACGCTGTTTCCGTTAGCATCCTCGTATCCATACCCGGTATTCATAGCCATATATCCAACATTCATTCCCGGTTCTGTTAGCAGTTTCAAATCTTGATTGGCTCTTATTCTGTCAAAATGAGCCGGATCCGGATACTCTATTCCCTGCACCTCGCCCACCTCCAAAGCCATAAGTCTTGCCGAAGCATCGGGGATGACCTTGAATATCAGTCGGTCCAGGCTGGGCCTTTCACGCCAATAATTATCATTAGCTTCCAGAGTAATGTGGTCATCCTTCACCCATTCAATAAATTTAAAGGGACCTGTTCCCACAGGGTGTTTAAAAGCATCCTCACCCCATTTCTCCGCATTGGTGGGACTGACCATATTGACGGTAAACATGGCCAGACTAGTCATTATTGAGGCGTTTATTCTCTTCAGGATCAGTTTCACCGTATAGTCATCAATCTTTACCATTTTGTCTACATCGCTGAACATATACCAATACACCCATTCGCCATATTGATGATAGGGATGAGTCGTATCATACTGTCTGGCAAAGGAAAAAACGACTGCATCCGCGTTGAAATCTGTCCCATCGTGGAACTTAACTCCGCGTCGTAATTGGAAGGTAATTTCCTTTCCGTCCTCAGATGTTTCCCATGATGTGGCTAAGCAGGGTTGTGTTTCGGTGGATTCTGATTTATATTCAACCAGGCCTTCGAAGATATTGTCCATTCTCTGGATGGATTCTCCGTCGGTTACGTCTGCAGGGTCTAATCTAACCGCATCTCCGGAGCTGCCAAAGACCAATGTTCCCCCAGCCAGGGCCAGTGAACTAGCAAGGGTAATGCTGCACACTAGGCTGGTTGCTACCAGTAAGCTTTTCCATACTTTTCTTTTCATTGTTTTTTTCCTCTCAGTACCTTTTTTCTGGATTGTAGGCTCTTTAGCCGGACTTCAGACTCTTTTCTCACCTCCTGTTTTTGATATTATGGGTTCAAAGCAGCAAATTTTAGTACGTTCCCCGCCGCT
>CAZQMG010000097.1:0-6072 GCA_964594375.1 uncultured Clostridia bacterium
AAAATGCATCCAGTATTGCCAACTTGATTCTGACCACAGAAGCCCTGGTTGCCGATCTTCCTGAAGAGAAGCCAAGTATGCCAGCAATGCCACCAGGAGGCGGAATGCCACCAGGAGGCGGAATGTATTAAACCTATAAGCAAAAAAAGAATAAATAAGAAGTTTATGAAATAAAAAAAGGGCGGAGGAGAAATCCTCTGCCCTTTTTTTAAACGTTATTATCCTTCTCTAATGTTTGCCCCTAAATCTATCTTCAAAAGATTAACTATTTTTTCCTGAACCCGGTCAACTTCTTTGTCTGTCAAAGTTCTATCTGAAGCACGAAAGACCAAAGAAAAAGCAAGACTTTTATATCCTGATGGCATTTCTCCCCCTCTATAAAGGTCGAAAAAATCTACCCTCTCCAGCCATTTCCCTCCTTTGAGGATCCCCTGCTTTACATCTTTTGCCGAAATGTTTTCTGCAATAATAATAGCCAGGTCTCGCCTGAGAGCAGGAAACCTGGGTAAATGACGGAATCTCTTTCCTTCCTCAGAAAAAGCAGTAATAAGACGAGAAAAGTCAAACTCAAATAGATAAATAGAGGAAGGGAGCTTTAGGTTCTTGGCAACTCCCTGCTCCAGCCTACCCAATACTCCCAGCACTATATTTCCCTTTAAAACGGAAGCCCTTTGTCTATTGGAAAGATAAGCACAATCACAGGAAACAAAGTCTATTCCTTTTATACCCAAACCTTCCAGTAAAGTCTCTACTATCCCTTTTATATGGAAAAAGCCAAAATCATCCTCATAGACTAATCCTCCTACTGAAGGAATCTCTTTCAGAGGATGAATATTTTGAAAGACTTCGGACACTTCAAATATCCGCAATTGCTCTATGCTCTGAGTAAGATTATAAGAGGCAACCTTCAATAAACGAGGGAAAAGATGGGGCATTAAGAATTCTTGCTGAGAAGAAAGAGGATTTCTAATTTTTATTTTTTTCTGAGAAAGTAGGTTTGTCCTTCTGAAAATATCTCCTTCAGCAAAGGGGACCGAAATCACCTCATAAAAGCCTAATCCTTTTAGAATTTCTCTCACCCTCTCTTTACGCTGTTCCTCGAGGTCTTCACCAATTTTCTTGTTCACCAGAGAAGGAAGACTTGTTCTTAACCGGTTATATCCATAAAATCTTATTATTTCCTCAATGAGGTCTATTTCCCTGCTTACATCGGTTCGGAAAGAAGGAACACTCACTTTCCAATCTCCATTTTTTTTCTCAACCTTAAATTGTAAATTTTCTAGAATCTTTTTCATGCGTAAGGGGGCGACCCTATTCCCCAGAATACGATGAACTCGTACCGGCCGAAGAGTAATCCACCTTTTTTTTACTGGCAACTTCCCCCTTTCCAGAATTCTCTCAAATTTCCCTCCTGCTATTTTTTCTATAAGAAGAGAAGCCCTCTCTAGAGCTCCCCTGACTCCTGAGGAATCTACTCTTCTTCCAAATCTAGAAGATGCCTCTGTGGTCAAACCTATCTTTTTTGAGGTACGTTGAATAGATGAAGAATCAAAATATGCTGACTCTAGTAAAATATCCACCGTAGAATTTGTTACCTGGGTATCTTTTCCTCCCATGATTCCAGCCAGAGCTACTGGACGAGTCGAATCAGCGATAACGAGCATATCTTCATCAAGTTCCCGTCTGATACCGTCCAGGGTGATCAGAAATTCGCTCTTTTTCGCTCGGCGAACTATTATCTTCTTATCCTCAAGAAATCTATAATCAAAGGCATGCAGGGGCTGTCCCATTTCCCATAAAACATAATTGGTAATATCTACAATGTTATTGATGGGTACGGCTCCGGCAATTAGAATTTTATGGCGCAGCCAATGAGGAGAAGGTCCTATCTTCACATTCCTTATAAGATGAGCACTATAATAAGGGCAAAGAGCGATATCTTTTATCTCTATATCAATTTGATGCCCTTTTTGTTTTTTATCATCCCTTACTCCAAAGGAAGGGAGATGAAGGCTTTCACCAGTTAGAGCAGCAATTTCACGAGCTACTCCTATCATTGACAGGCAATCTCCCCGGTTGGAAGTTATCTCCAAATCCAATACAATATCTTCTAAATCCAGGGCCTGAGAAAGATTTATCCCTAAAAGCAAATGAGAAGGAAGGGGCATAACTCCAGATTGATCCTCTCCTAATCCAAGTTCATTTTCTGAACAAATCATTCCCGGAGAATCAATCCCTCGCACTTTTATTTTCTTTACCCTTATCCCTCCTTTAAGTCTGGCTCCCTCCAAAGCTACAGGAACAAGCATTTCTTCTTTTATGTTAGGAGCCCCACAAACCAAAGAAATAGTCTCTCTGCCGACATCTACTCTAACTACTTTTATCTTATCAGCATTAGGGTGATTTTCAATGGAAACAATCTTTCCTACTACTATCTTCTCCAGTTTTCCAAAATATTCTATGTTCTTTACCTCAAGACCTAAGCGGGTTAACTGTTCAGCCAATTCCTGAGGAGAAAAAGAAAAATTCACTATTTCCTGAAGACGTTTATAGGAAACTCTCATTTTATCCTTCTTGTTCTATTTCGCATGATTAGCCTAGTGCCCATAAAGGTATACCCGTTAATAGAAGGCTTAATCTGAAAACCATTGCAAAAATAATACTGAAAACTCCACTCATAAAAAGAAAGATAAGTATTATAAAGCCAAAGCGCCCTATACTATTTATGGCGTAGGCATACTTCTCTGGCAGAAGTCCGGTTAAAATTCTTGACCCATCCAGAGGCGGAATGGGAATAAGGTTAAAGAAACCCAGAAGTAAATTGATGGCTACCCCATAAAAGAGGATTACCGTTCCCAGGGAAGCAGATATAGGTAAAAGGCGGGCAAGCAAAGCCAGAACAAGAGCTACAGCAAAGTTGGCAGCAGGTCCTGATAAGCCAATCCACATCATATCTCGCTTGGGATTGTTCAAATTATAGGGATTAATGGGCACTGGCTTAGCCCAGCCAAACAAAATAGCCTGGCCTCCCATTAAACTCCACAAAAGCATAATACCAGGCAGAAGAATGGAACCAATGGGGTCCAGATGCGGGATAGGATTGAGGGTAATTCTTCCTGCCTGCCGAGCTGTAGGGTCACCCAAACGTTCAGCAGCCAGTCCATGGGCACACTCGTGTAAAATTATAGAAAAAAGCACCACTACCAATAAAAAGAGTAACGGCAGCACTGTCATTGAGTTTCCTCCTTTAATTTCACCACTGAACACAGATATACGTAGATTGAAAAAAGATAGCAGAAAAGATTCTGGGCCTTAATTCTAAAAATTCTTTAGTTTTGTTCTGAATTTATCTTGCCAAAATCTGCGTTCTAATTAACCTTCTCCAGGGGAAATTTATCTTTAATATAATCGAGCTCTTCTTCTTTTGTCTCTATTTCCCCATCTAATTTAGCTTTCTTGAGCTCCTCTAGAATCTGAGTAAATTCTGGAGAGGGTTTATACCCCATCTGCTTTAAATCATTTCCATCAACCTTAATTTTAATATTTTTCAATTTAGATAAATAGTCAAATATACACTTTTCTATCCCCTTTTCTTCTGCCCTGGCTATAGTAAAAAGAAGAATTTCCTGGGAAAGAGGCTGGAGAAGATAATAAATAGAACTAGGTTTGAGAAATTCACTCGTCTTTAATTTTTCCTCGAGCTCTTTCGCCTTATTTTTGCCTTTAAGAATAGATTCTCTTTCCTCTTTATTAAATCTATATTTTCGGCAAAACTCTTCTAATTCAGCTCCATTCAAATCTTCTAATAATAAAAGGAGTCTAATCAACCATCTCTTTGCTCTTTTATTAAAGAGAATCTCAAAACGGGCAAAAACATCTACCAGCCGATCCAGCTTCTCTTCTTTTTCTTCATCTAACCTCATCCTGGGATGAAGAGTCTTAAGAACACCTAGCTCTTGCATTCTCTTAAGGCCTCTGCCAGGTCTATCCTCTTCCAGAACCTGGACTAATTCTTCTCGAATTCTTTCTCCGCTCAATTCTTGCAATATATTCCTTCTAAGGGCATCTTCGATCAACCTGAGAGTCTTATCTTCCATGGTGAATCCATATCTCTGCTCAAACCTGATGGCCCGAAAGATCCTGGTAGGGTCCTCAATGAAGCTCTCATTATGGAGAACCCTTACCCTCTTCTCTTTAATGTCTTTTTGCCCGGCAAAAAAATCTATCAGATTGCCAAAGCTATTCAGATTAATATCAATGGCCATAGTATTTACAGTAAAATCCCGCCGGAAAACGTCCTCCCGTAAAGAAGCTGGTGTTACCCTGGGCAGAGAAGCCGGACGGGGATAGAATTCCCGCCGAGAAGTGGCAATGTCTAGCTTGAAACCATCAGGAAAAATGAGAACAGCCGTACCAAAGTCTTTGTGCGTCTTTACCTTTCCTGCCACTTCATCAG
This sequence comes from uncultured Clostridia bacterium, assembly GCA_964594375.1. Taxonomy (GTDB): domain Bacteria; phylum Aerophobota; class Aerophobia; order Aerophobales; family AE-B3A; genus AE-B3A. Next base: position 4,457 of record CAZQMG010000097.1, read on the forward strand.
CAAATTGAATGGCAAAATCGATTCCATTTCCTTCTATAACCAGGTCTATATCCAGGTTTTCTATCCCCAGTAAGAGATCTCGCACAAATCCTCCCACAATAAAAGCCCTATATCCCATCTTATTAGCTACTTTTCCTGCTTGCCAGAGCAATCTTTGAATTTTTTCAGAAACTCTTTTTTCTAATAAATCTTTGAGGCTGCGAAGATTTTTTTCTCGGGAGTCCTCCCTTCTTTGATGAAAAGCATCCAGAAGATCGGAACCCGTAATAATCCCTACTAACTTATCTTCCTCCAATACGAAAAGTACCCCTGCCTCTTCCTCCATCATCAACTCTTGAGCTCTTTTGATAGAAATAAAAGGAGAACAGGTAATAATCTTAGGGGTGATATAACTTTTCAAAGGAGCATTGCCAGAGTTATGAGCTATCAGCCGGTCTATTCTTTCTTGAGAAATCATTCCTAACACCTTACTATTCTCCACCACTGGCAGAAATGCTATCTTGTGCTTCTTCAGTAAAATCTGAGCTTCCTTCACTAGCATTTGGGGAGTAGCTATCTCTCTAGGAGGGCTCATTATTTTACCTATAGTCAGTCGGGGTTCTATTTTATCTTTCAATACCTGGCTGAGCCTTTGCTCTATTTCTTTAGAGTCTGCTCCCTTAATAAGAGCAGAAGCAGCAAAATTATGTCCTCCTCCTCCAAAAGGAGAAAGAATCTCGCCTACATTAACAGAAGGCGTACGGGAGCGAGCCATAAGATAAACTCTATCCTTTGATTTAATCAGAACAAATACCACTTCTAGATTCTTTAAATCAATTAATTTATGCAAAGGAAGGGAAAGTCCTCCTATAAATTCATCTATCTCGGTAACTATTACAACTATTTCTACCCCGTTGATTAGCTTTGTTTGGGCTTTTTTCAAAAAATCATCAAGCAGCAGAGTCTGTTTTTCTGTTAATCCTCTATTAAGAAAACTAGAGATTAATTCAAGGTTTGCTCCCTGGGAAAGTAGATAAGCTGATGCCTCCAGATCCAGGGGTGTAGTAGAAGTAAAACTTAAAGAGCCAGTATCTTCGTAAATCCCCAGGAGAAGAAGAGTCGCTTCTGCTGGACTAATGGAAATCCTTCTTTTTCTTATCAGAGAGACAAGAAGGCTGGTGGTAGCTCCTACTTCCTGGCAAATACCCCCTTCACCTTCTATATCTTCAGGATGAGGCGGATGGTGGTCATAGATATGAATCTCCACTCCTTTGCGCGAGATAAGTTGATTGAAAATACCTATTCTGTTGAGCCAGCGTGTATCCACAAGAATCAATCGTTTTACTTTGTCTAAATCGATATCTTCCGGCGGGATATCCTTCAATAAACTCCCATATAAACAAATAAACTGCTTCACCTCTTTAGCCACTGAGCCGGGGAAAGAGAGCTTCGCCTCTGGATAGAGTTTTCTTGCCGCCACCATAGAGGCCAAAGCATCAAAATCGGTCCCTGTATGGGTGGTAATTATCTCCATAGTTTATTTATCAAGCCCTCCTTGCCTTAAAATATGCCTCAGGACAATTTTCTTCCGTCGCTGCATTTCGTTGCTAGTTGCTCGTTGCTAGTATCTCGTAAGA
>CAZQMG010000098.1:0-6026 GCA_964594375.1 uncultured Clostridia bacterium
AACCGGACTAATAAGCACTGATATTTGGCTCAAGTTGTAATTGGGGACTTTCACCAGAAGTATTTTCGCTATATCATCGGTTCTTCTGTACATCTTCAAAGAAAGGTAATAGAAGGATTCAATGGCTATTAGAGAGATACTCCATGTTGATGTTGATGCCTTTTTTGCCTCGGTAGAGCAAATGGATAATCCTGAGCTCAAAGGTAAACCCGTAATCGTAGCTGGCAGTACCGGGCTTAGAGGAGTTGTGTCTGCGGCTTCTTATGAGGCAAGAAGATTCGGTGTCCACAGTGCTCAACCAATGAGGCAAGCGAGAAGGCTCTGTCCACAGGGAGTATTCCTCAAGGCGAGAATGGACAGGTACCAAGAAGTCTCTCGCAGAATTCATAAGATTCTTTCCTCATACACCCCTAAGGTAGAGCCTATTTCCATAGACGAGGCATTTCTGGATGTTGGTGGCTGCCAGACACTTTTTGGAAGATCTGAAGACATAGCCCGAGCGATCAAGATTCGCATAAAGAAGGAGATCGGCCTGACCTGTTCGGTGGGAGTAGCCCCCAACAAATTCCTGGCGAAGATAGCCTCAGAGATGAGGAAACCTGATGGGTTGGTGGTAGTGAAAGAAGATGAAAAGGAGAGCTTCTTAGTCGATCTACCTGTCAGCAAGATGTGGGGCGTAGGAAAAGTTACGGAAGGAAAGCTCCAGCATATGGGATTACACACGATAGGAGAATTAAGAAGACTATCCTTATTTCAACTGAAAAACATCTTCGGCAAACTAGGAGCAAGGGTGTATCAGCTGTGCCGTGGAATTGATGATAGGCTGATCATAAGCAAAAGGGAGACTAAGTCAATCAGCAGCGAAACCACCTTTCTTCACGATATATCGCAAAAAGAGCTCCTAGAAAGGACTCTTCAGGACCTATCAGTTGAGGTGGCCAGCCGGCTAAACAATGAGAATCTATGGGCAAGATCCATCCAATTAAAGATAAGATTCGCTGATTTCAAGACCATTACCAGGAGCAGCACCTATGAGGAAGCCACTAATTCGCCCAAACTGATATGGCAAAGAGCAAGGGAGCTTCTGGACAGAAAGATTGATTTTTCTTATGGAAAGGTTCGCCTCATTGGTTTGGTTGCCTTCAATCTAAGCATCCATAGGCAGATGGACCTCTTTGTATCCGAGAAAACACAAAGACTAAGAGGGGCGATTAAAAAGATAGAGAAGAGATATGGCGGTGCGGCAATAAGAAAAGGGAGCATTCTCTAGAAGAATATCCAGGAGCCATCCTCCTTTGAGGACAAGAGAATACCGTGTGCCTCGTTCACAGGTTCTGAGATTTGGCTTAGGTTGTGGCTAGAAAATGCGATTAGAAAATTTCCTCAAGGAACAAGGGAGATAGACCCATGACGAAATTAAAGAAACGGCTATTTCTTGGAATATTGGTTTTCTTAATAGCTGTATTATCGCTAACCTCTTTCGCCCGAGCCGATTGGATAGATATCCCCTGGGATAAGAGGCTCCATTTCAAAGGTGGGCTCTACCTAGGTGGCATGGGCTACATAATTAGCAGATCTGAAGGCAACAGTAGAGAGAAAAGCTTCATCCTCAGTTTTTCAATAGGAACTTTAGCTGGTATTCTTTATGAGCTTGTATGGGACGATCTCATCAACAAGATGGAGGCTGACTGGGAAGACTCTCTATATGTTACACTCGGCTCTGGCACTGCCGCTGCGGTTTGTGCGAGTTTGGACTATATATTCTTTGGAGAGTTCAATTTCGGGATACTGATTCCCTTATAGATATTTTCAACCAGAGGATTCAGTAAACTAGCCCGATGGCAGGATAGAAAGACAATAGGGATTGCGATAAATAGTAGCAGTTGACCAAAGTTAAGCTATGTGCTAACTTAAATTGGATTTAAAAAATAGCGATTGGAGGATTGCTACGAACTCTCGAATTATTGTAAATCCTGAAATTTGTGGTGGGGAGCCATGCATTAGGGGAACCCGGATACCAGTTCATGTTATCTTAAGTCATCTAGCGGCAGGAGAAGATGAAAAAACCATCTTGAGAAATTTCCCCCATATTACCCACCAAGACATTTTGGCTTGCCTTGAATATGCGGCATATTTATCTACAGAGAAAGCAATCCCTGTATGAAATTTGTGGTCGATGAGAATGTCAGTGTTGGATTAGTAGTAATCCTATATAAAGATTCGGCAAAAATCCGATAGAATTTGAAAAAGAAATCTACCTAAAAAGAAGTGATTTAAGAATCCCTTTTTTTTGCTATATGCCTTTTCCTGTGGCTGTCACGACTTATAGAGGAAGAATCTCCCTTGAGCTACCTTCATCAAGGTGAAACCAAGGAGATGAGTATGCCGAAAGATAAGACCGTTTTCCCCTCCAGTGGTGTGTTACAGGGAAGAAATATTGAGCTGAGACCCCCTCGACCAGAGGAGATGAAATTCGTTCGCCGGCTTTGGAGCGATCCTGAAACCATGAAACCTGTGGGCGGTGCCTTTGATCTTACCGATCAGGAAGCTCACGAGTGGTTCGTCAGAGAGATAAATCCTGGGAGATCAGAAGATTGCTACTTGCTCATCCTTACCAAGGAAGGTCAGCCAGTGGGAGAGATTAGCTTTCATCGTTTACATCGCCAGTCAATGACAGCAGACTTCAACCTTAAGATTGACCACAAAGAACGCAGAAAAGGCTATGCGAAAGAGGCGATGCTCTTATTCCTGGACTACTTCTTCAATTGTCTAAAAGGTCGTGTCTTGTTTGATGATGTTGCCCTAGACAATAAAGCGGGTCAACAGGCACTTCTTTCGTTTGGGTTTGAATATGATACGAAGGTGAAGGATGTTTTCAGGCTGCTAATGACACGAGAGCGGTACAACATCCTCTATCACAGGAACAAAGCCGCTAAAACCCGGATTGACAGAAGCTGAGATCTGGTATCAGGCCTACAGTATGGCGGGTACATCATAGACTGGAATTTCTATCTCGTCCCCGAGGTTTTCCAAAACGGTTCTTACATCATCCTGCCAGGTGCACCAACGCTTGAAATGTGGTCCTTGAGAGCATTTACACGTTCCTAGTTGATGAATACTTTTCCACATATCCTACTCAAAAATAAGTTGATCCAACTCAAGTTCCTTTAATCTTCTGACCTCTCCAATCCTCATCCCACCATATTATCTTCGCCCACGCTGGATACTTGACTGAGAAGGACTTCTGCTTCCCGAAGCTTGTTGATTGTCTCATCAGGCCTGTAGCTTCTTCTCATCATTTCAACCCCTTCTTTTTTCGATCCTTAGTCTAACATAGTAATTGGAGCGATTCTAGGGGGGCAGGTCAGTTTGCAAGAGATGAAGAAAAGATTTAGTCTGAAATCACATATTTCTCAGATAATCTATCGGTACTTTATTGTGATTGATGCGAAAGTTCGAAAATAGCTCCTGTTCAATGATTACGAACAGATATCGGTGGATACCATCATTTTCCTGAAAAAATTCGTTGACAAGCGCTGGGATTTAGCCTAAATTACTGATGATAAAGCTCGTCTGGGATATCCTCCAATTCTGAACGTTATAAGGTCGGCAATATCACCGGAGAATGGAGATGTTAACAATAAGAGAAACAAGAAGAGAGGATTTGATTGCGATTACCGAAATATATAATGAAGCTATAATTAAGACAGTGGCAACCTTTGATACTCAGCCAAAATCAATAGAAGAGCAAAGAGTTTGGTTTGATCGACATAATACCAAATACCCTATATTGGTCGCAGAAGATCAACGCCTGATCGTAGGATGGGCCTCTTTGAATATGTGGTCAGATCGTTGTGGGTATTGCGACACAGCAGAAATATCGCTGTATGTTAAAGAAGAATATAGAAGTAGAGGAATAGGAAGGAAATTACTAGGAGCCATTCTAAAGAAGGGTAAGAATGCGGGTCTTCACACAGTGATTGCTCGAATAGCAGGAACTAATCAGGCAAGTATTCATTTACTTGAGGCCTCCGGATTTATTCACATAGGAACAATGAGAGAAGTAGGAAGAAAGTTCGGAAAGCTTTTGGATGTAGACTTGATGCAGAAAATCTTCAGGTGTTCCGGCGGCTAAACTTAACAGGGACACCAATCATATCGCTCACTATGCTCCGCTCTTGTAACCCAGAAGTTCCTGGACTGTTTTCAAGTCTACTCCCGCCATTACTAGGTGCGAAGCGAACGTATGCCTCAAATCATGAAATCTAAAATCAACTATTCCTGCTCTCTTTTTCGCTCCCTCAAAAGCTTTTCTCACATTTCCGTACCGTTCGCCATTCTTCTTACAAAAAACCCAGGGACTATCAGGAATTTTTTCTACCGCCAGCAAAGTTCTATAAACAATATCATTCATGGGAATTTCTCGTCTTTCATTATTCTTGGTATCCAATATGTAGGTTATCCGATCTTGGAAGTTTAGATTTTCCCATTTTAGGTTGAAGACGGTACAAGCCATCAGCACGGTCTCTTAGTAAGGCAGGTATTTCTTGGGAAATTTGGCCACTATAGTATAATTGGGGTCCACCACATTTCCTACGCGCATAGTACCGACTTGTGAGAGCACTTGCAAGGCCTCCCATTTGTCGAATCCGTAATCGGCAACCAACCATTTTGTCAATTCCACGTGAGCAATACGGACAGCGTCCATAAGTGGACGGGCACTACCCGCTACCATTATGTGAGTTGGATTCTCTATGCGAGGCCATTCCGCAGTTCTGTTCTTAATCACTTCCAGTTTCAAGGTTACCTGAGCAGTTGTTTCCAGGGCAACTCCACAGATTTCTCCGTCTCCCTGGGCAGCATGAATATCCCCGAAGGAAAGGTACGCTCCTCTCACCCATATGGGCAGGTAAAGGATTGTCCCTTCCTTTGTTTCCACGCAATCCATATTTCCCCCGTATTCTCCTGGAACGAGCGCGGTTTCCATACGCCCAAATCGAGGGGCAACCCCTATAGAGCCAATAAAAGGATGGAGAGGAATTTGAATTTTTTCCAACTTACTCTTGGGGAGTCTTAGAGTTCCCGTTTGAGCGGCTAAATCAAGCTCCCAGTGGTATCTAACTTCTGGCAAAGACTCATTAAACAAAAGATCCCTTCCCGTACTTTCTCCAGTTAGGGAGCCAAAGTGAGGTAAAAGAGAGGAGAAAGCATATTCTCGATCTAGAAGAATCTTTTTGATGACTATCTGCAGCAAATCACCTGGCTGAGCTTCCTCGATCCAGATAGGTCCTACCAGCGGATTGGCCTCTTGAAACGTGGTGGTCTCGCTTTTCTGTTTTTGGGACTTCGTTAATGGGTTCCCATAACGGTCGAATCCATGAGCATCTATGGTGGAAGCAGTTACTGAATCACCACTCCCAACACGCAATACGGGCTGGTTCGGACCATAGGTGTACTGATAGACCCTCGGTTCCAATATATGGAGTTTACCTTTTTGCCGGGCAGAACTCATATGCCCTCCTTTCTGGATTTTAGGTTTTCCTCAGAGATACTCCTCTTGAAGGGCGCAAGGAGTGTAAAAAGCATACCAGGCATGGGGCAGAAGAAACAGATCCCAGTACATTCCTAGCTCTCTTTTGCCACATCAAAAAAACCCTCTGCAAATAATTCTTCTTGATGAACTAGCAAATTATATGGTCTACCGAAGGACATTTTCTGAAGAAGCCTTATAGGAGCAACCTTAACGAAGCTTCGAGTTGAGGAAAAAGAAAAATATACTGTTTGAGGAGCAAGGCGACGAGTTTATATTTTTCCCGAAACGAGAAGCTGAGCAGAAATAATAAGAAGCTACTATGCAGCGACGGAAGAAATTGTCCTGAGGTATCTCTTGCCAAGAAAGCAAGTTTCGTTGAGGTAGATGGACAACCTTGCCACTTTCAGCAGGCACTTAGAGAAAAATTAAGGTTTAGGCTCGAGGCTGGTAGGCATTCAGTGTTGGTCCGTGGATACTGACAGGACTCTTCTCA